>NZ_JALKFU020000276.1 GCF_023242965.2 Frankia sp. AgKG'84/4 | reverse complement strand
GGACCGCGCCGCGCCGGCGACCGGCGCGGCTCCGGCCCCGAGCCCCTCGCCGTCATCGTGCGGCGCAGCGGTGCGCACCGTCCAGGAAGCCGAGAGGCTGATCACCGAGGCGACCGGCTGCGCGGGGGCGGTGAACACCTTCTGGCATGGTGAACTGGGCAACGCCTGGACGCCGCCGACGTTCGTGCCATACCACAACGGCCAGGTGCCCGCCGATGCCTGCGGCAAGCAGGGCACGCCCGACCAGTTCGCCGACAACGCGCTGTACTGCACGCTCGACGACACCGTCGCCTACAGCGTCGAGTTCCTCGACGAGCTCGCCGACGTCGGCGGCCCGTCCTTCCCGCTGTTCGTCCTCATGCACGAGCTCGCCCACCGCGGCGATCGCCTCGCGGGCACCCTCGGCGTCGTCAACCGGGCCGAGGAGAACCAGGCCGACTGCTTCGCCGGGCGCCAGGCCGCCGCCGCCCGCGACGCCGGGCGCATCGAGATCTCCGACGCCCTGCACGGTTCGCTGCTGTTCTTCAGCCTCGGTGACACCCGCGGTGGCTGGTACGACCAGGAACCGGCGACCACCCCGGACGCGCACGGCACCCCCCTGCAGCGCGCCCAGGCGTTCTCCCTCGGCTTCCTGCAGGGCAGCGACACCTGCCACCGCATCGGCAAGTCCCGCACCGGCGACGTGGCCTTCTGACGCCACCCGCCGCGACCGGCGACGACGACGGCGCCCCGTCCCACCGACGCGGTGGGACGGGGCGCCGCACGCGCGGCGGGTCAGCTCACGGGGACTGGAAGCCGGCCTTGGTCAGGACGGCCTGCCCGGTGGAGGAGATGACGTAGTCGACCCACGCCTTCCCACCGGCGGGGTTCTTGCCGCCCTTGAGCGTCGCGATCGGGTAGTCGTTGATCGCCTTGGCCGACTCGGGGAACTCCAGCCCCTCGACCTTCTCGCCCGCGGCGAGCACGTCGGTACGGTAGACCAGCGCCGCGTCGACCTCACCGAGGGTGACCTTCGACAGGGCGGACTTGACGTCCTGCTCCAGGGTGACCGGCGTCAGGTTCACCCCGGCGGCCGCCAGCGCCTTCTTCGCCGCCGCCCCACAGGGCACCGCGTCGGCGCACAGCGCCACCTTCACGCCGGGCTTGGCCAGGTCGGGCAGGTCCTTGATGCCCTTCGGGTCGCCCTTGGGCACGACGATGACGAGCTGGTTGCGCACGAAGACCTTCGTTGCCGAGGAGTTCTGCCCGGCGTCGGTCACGGTCTTCATGGTCGCCGGGCTTGCCGCGGCGAACACATCGGCCGGCGCGCCCGAGGTGATCTGGGCGGCGAGCGCGGAGCTGCCGGCGAAGGAGAACGTCACCGTCGAACCCGGGTTGGCGGTCTCGAACTGCTTGCCGAGCGTCGTGAACGTCCCGGTCAGCGACGCGGCCGCGAAGACCGTGACGGTGCCGGTGACGCCGCTGGCGGCGCTGCTGGTGCTCGCCGACGGTGTGGCGGCGGCGGTCGAGCCGTCACTGCCGTCGCTGCCACAGCCGGCGGCGAACAGACCGGCGCTGGCCACGACCGCCAGCACGGTCTTCATCCTGCGAAATCTCACGTAGTCCCGTTCCTTCGCCATGACGGGTCGACGCCCCCGGTATCCGGGCAGGGCCGACCGCTGCAATTGAATACGCGCTGTGCTGTGCGGTCGGCGAAATAACACTCAGCGTAACCGAGTGTGTTCATGGCGACGCCGTCGTCGCCCCGATCGCCGGCGCGGCCAACGGATTGCCCGCGGCCGGCGCCCCCCTTCGCATTCGCGGACCCCTCTTATGCGCTAAGCCGCAAGTGCGAAACTTCGTGCATGATAGTTCCGCGGATGCGCTTCGCCAAGATGGGGGGTATGCGCCGTCGCTCACCACGCCGACCCGCCGCGTTCGGCGCGGATGGTCGGCGCGGATAGTTGCGGGGCGGGGGGAGGACGAGGGCGGTGCGGACGGCTCAGGGCAGGACGTGGAACTCGCGGTCGTGATAGATCAGCGGTGCGGCGCCCGGGTCGGTGCCGGCGTCGAGGACCAGCCCGACGACCAGGTAGTGGTCGCCGGCCTCGATCGGCGGGCGGGCGGCGCAGCGCAGCCAGGCCCGGCCGCCCTCGAGCAGCGGCTCCCCGGTGGCCAGCGTGCTCCAGCGGGTCGGCGCGGCGAAGCGGTCGATGCCGCTGCGGGCGAAGCGGCGCGCGACGTCGGCCTGCGCGGAGGACAGCAGGTTGACCACGAAGGTCCCCGCCGTGCGCAGGTGCGGCCAGGCCGACGCGCTGGCGGAGATCGCGAAGACGACCATCGGGGGCTCGGCGGACAGCGACGACAGCGACGTCGCGGTGAAGCCCACCGGACCGGCACCCGCGTCCGCGGTGATGATGGCGACGCCGGCCGGGTGGCCGCGAAAGACGGTTCGGAACAGCTCACCGTCGATGTTCGCGGACCCCGGGGCCGGCTGGCTCGGGCGAGGCCTGGGGGTCATGCGGGCTCCCGTGGTTCGAGGCGGACGTAGGTCCAACAGCCGGGCCTGATCCCCGGCCCGGGCGGGTGAATTCCGGGGCGCGCGACGCGCACCCGGCCCCACGCTGGCGGCTGGCCCGCCGCCGGCCGCAGGCAGCGGTGCGGGGGAGGATCGCCGGGGGCGTCAGGGAGCGGGCGGCGTGAAGGGGTGCGGACACAGGTCGCTGCTGCTGCGGCCGAAGTCGACATGGCGCCGACGGACCAGTCGCGGCCGGTCCACGCACGGCGCCGTCCGCCCGCGTCGCGCAGTAGCGAGGCCCCCGACCCGAACCACCGACTCACGATAAGTCGGTGCCGGTGAAGGGTCAACGTCCTGCGGCGGGTCCGGCCGCCAGCGGCGGGCCCAACCGACTTGTTGAGAGATATGGCACCCTTATGTCATAGTCTGGAGCATGCGACGTGCTCCTGACCGTGGCGCCCTGTCCGAGGACCGCGCCACGGCGTGTGACGCGTGACGACGGTGACGGACGCCGTGCGCATCAACGTCCTCGATCCGCAGTTCTACGTCGACCCCTGGGAGTCGTACCGCTGGCTGCGTGCGCATGCGCCGGTCTTCTGGGATCCGGTACAGAAGCTGTGGGTGATCTCCCGCTTCGAGGACGTCATGGCCATCGAGAAGAACGACCGGCTCTACTCGTCGTTCGCCGGTTCCCGGCCGCACATAGATCTCACCGGCGACGAGTCGATGATCAACCTTGACGAGCCCGACCACCACGCCCAGCGCGTGCTGGTCGCGCCGAGGTTCGCCCCGCGCGCGATGCGTCACCACACCCAGCGTGTCCGCGACGTCGTCACCGAGATCCTCGACGCCGTGACACCGCTGGGCAAGTGTGAGGCGATCGAGGCCATCGCCTCCCGATTACCCGCCATCGTCATCGCGGAACTGCTCGGCTACGCCCACGAGCAGTGGGAAGACGTGCGGCGCTGGTCGGAGCAGATCATGCTGCTCAGCGGCCAGACCTCACCGCAGGGCCCGCCGCATGCCCTGCCGCCCGAGCTGATCAGCGTGGTCACCGAGTTCTACGTGGCGACGACGGCCATCATCGAGGCGCGTCGCGCCGAGCCGCGCGACGACCTCATCTCGCTGTGGGCCCACGGGCACGGCTGGGCGGACAAGCGGGTCATCGACGAGGTCCTGCTCGTCCTCGACGGCGGCGCGGAGACGACCCGCACCGTGATCGGCACGATGATCCGCGACCTCACGCGGTACCCCGACCAGCGGGCGCGCCTGCTGGCGGACCCTGGGCTGCTCGCGTCCACCGCGACCGAGGAGTTCATCCGCTGGGTCACCCCGGTGCTCAACATGCGCCGTACCGCCACCGCCGACCACGAACTGCACGGCCAGCGCATCCGCACCGGCGACGAGATCCTGCTGCTCTACCCGTCGGCGAACCGCGACGAGCGCGCCTTCCCCGACCCGGACGTCCTCGACGTGACCCGCTCGTCCGGGCGGCACCTGGCTTTCGGCTTCGGCACCCACATCTGCCTGGGTGCGAACCTCGCCCGCCTGGAGATCCGGGTGATGTTCGAGGAGATGCTGCGCCGCATGCCCGACTGGGAACTCGCCGACCCCGCCGAGCCGCAGATCATGCCAGCGACGTTCACCCGCGCCTACGACCAGGTCCGCATCCGCTTCACCCCGAGTCCGCCCAGCGGCTGAACACGTCCGCGGGTGTGCCGGGCATCGCCGCTGGTGGCATCGGGTAAGGACAGACCGAAGTGGCGGCTCCCAGGGGGCCCGCGCCGACGACACGCCGACCGTCTCCGGCACGGGGGACGGCCGGGGGCACTCGACACTCGACCGTGCGAAGGATTGAGGTGCTGGTATGGAGCTTTCCGGTGTGGGCGTATGGAACATGCAGCTCGGCAACGGTGACGCCGGTGAGGCCGCCGAGGCGGCGGCGGAGCTGGAGGAACTCGGCTATGGCGCGCTGTGGATTCCCGACATCGGCGGGCCGGTCCTGGAGTCCGTCGAGAACCTGCTGAAGGCCACCAGCACCGTCACGGTGGCCACCGGAATCCTCAACCTCTGGCTACACCCGCCGGCCGAGGTGGCCGAGGCGTTCACGAGGTTGAGCGCCACCTACGGCGAGCGGTTCCTGCTCGGCATCGGCGTCAGCCACTCGGTGATGGTCGACAGCATCGAACCGGGCCTGTACAAGCGGCCGCTCGCGGCGATGCGGGCCTTCCTCGACGGGCTCGACGCCGCCGAGCGGCCCGTACCGGTCGCCGCCCGGGTGCTTGCCGCGCTCGGCCCGAAGATGCTCGAGCTCGCCGGTACGCGGGCCCGCGGCGCGCACCCGTACCTGGTCACCCCGGAGCACACCCGCATCGCCCGCGGGGCCCTCGGCGCCGGGCCGCTCGTGCTGCCCGAGCAGACCGTGGTCCTGGCCGCGGACCGCACGCAGGCCAGGGCGGTCGCCGGGGGGTGGCTGGCGGCCTACCTGTCGTTGCCGAACTACCGCAACAGCCTGCTGCGCCTCGGGTTCACCGAGGACGAGGTCGACTCCACCAGCGACCGGGTGTTCGACGCGCTGATCGCCTGGGGTGACGAGGATGCCGTGCGCACCCGGGTGCAGGAGCACCGCGCCGCCGGGGCGGACCACGTCACGCTGCAGGTCCTCAACGCCGACCAGCAGGTCCTCCCGCGCGAGGAATGGCGCCGCCTGGCCGCCGCGCTGTTCTGAGCGGGTGTAGGGATCGGGCGGAGATGGCCACTTCGAGCTGCCTGTTCGCCGTTGTTGGCCAGGGCATGCGGGCTGATCGTCGCGGTAGTTGGCCACGATCCGTCGGTGAAGACCGCCAGACAGGTGATCACGGGTTGCCGTAGAACCTGTGCACTGTGAAGCCGTAGGCGAGCAGCCTCTGTTCGCGGGCGTGGTCGAGGTAGTCGGCTTCGGGCCAGGGCCGGCCGTTACTTGGCCATTTTCTGCGATGGCCACGCCGACCGAGCTTCCGGTTCGCTGGGTGCTTTGCAACAGGCCCGAAGCGGCGCCGGAGTCCTGGCGAGCCACCTCAGACATGATCATCATGTTGAGTGGCATGAAACATGGACCGACGCCGAGACCGAACAGCAGCAGTGGTCCCAGAATGCCGCAGACGTAGCCGCTCGCGGCGGAGATCCGGCTGAGACGATCCGCGGGCGAGCGCCGAGCGATTCCTCGACGCCCACGACCCCTTCACTGCGCTGATCACGTGGCTACGTTCTTTCATCACCCACGTCACCACCTACCGCGGCCTGGCCAACTCGGTGATGGACATATCGCCCGCGCTCAGGACACTGCGGCCGTCCGCCCGGACCTCACGATCGGCGAACTGCTCCGTCTCGCCAACGGCGTCGCCATAGCCGCCGAAGGCCACCCCGACGAGACACCGCGGCTTCTCCTCCTGCTCATCGAGGGTCTTCAACACCGCGGCTGAGCGCTGACCCGACGTCTCCCGCAGGACTGGCCAACCATCACGGTGAGTGGCCATCTGTCCCCCGATCCCTACAGCGGGCGGCCGCCGTCCGGCTGAGCACCCGGGTACTCGGCCTGTCCCGGTACTCGGCCTGTCCCGGTACTCAGCCTGTCCCGGTACTCGGCCTGTCCCGGTACTCAGCCGGGACGGGCCTGCTCGGATTCGGCGCCGCCGTGGGCGCGCAGGAACGTGCACACGCCCGCGTCCACGGCGCGGCGCACCGCCTCGTCGGGCACCTCACGGCTGCCGTGCTCGGTGAGTTCGGGTAGCTCGGCGCCGATCAGGGCGAGGAACTGGCGGGCGGCGAGCACCGGGTCGGGCACGCGCAGCAGCCCGGCGTTGCCGAGCATCGCCAGGCGCCCAGCCAGCGCCTCCAGGATCGGGCCGGTGGCCTTCTCCCGCACCGTGCGGTAGATCTCCGGGTCCCGCCCGGACTCCGCGGCGATCATCCGCGCCAGGTACCTCGAGCAGGCGGTGCGCTGGCAGTCGACCAGGCGCGTCCCGAGTTCGTACAGGCTGGCCCGCCAGCTCCCGGGGCGCAGGTCCAGGCGCTGGATGACCCGCAGCACGTCGGCGTTCTGGGTGAGCGCGGAGTCCGCCACCGACTCGCGGAACAGCGTGACCTTCCCGCCGAAGTAGCTGTAGATCGTCGGCTTGGACACCCCGGCGGCGGCGGCGATCGCGTCGACGCTGGCCCGCTCGTAGCCCTGCTCGCCGAAGATCGGCGCCGCGGCGTCGAGGATCGCCCGCCGCTTGTCGACCTGCCGTTGGCGCACCGCGTCCTCCCCGTCGCCGGCGCCGCCATCGGCGGTGGCGCCTCGCG
>NZ_JALKFU020000275.1 GCF_023242965.2 Frankia sp. AgKG'84/4 | reverse complement strand
CCCCCCACCCCCCCCCCCCCCCCCCCCCCCCCCCCCCCCCCCCCCCCCCCCCCCCCCCGCCCCCCCCCCACGGCGAGCGGTCAGGCGACCGACTCGATGTAGCCGTCGGGTCGGACGACCAGCGCGGGCAGGCCGTCGATCCGCACGGGCACGGGTCGGATCGTGTCCGCGGTGATCGCCGCCAGGGCCGGTGCTGGCGCGAACGTGCCGACGAGTGGATGACTGTCCGGCCGGGCAGGGATTGCGCTCGAGAGCCCGGCCATCCGTTCGGCGAGGCGCCGCTTGACCTCGGGTATCTCGACCAGCTCGGCGACCAGGTCCCGCAGGGCCGCGCTGTGCGGGTCGGTGCGCAGCAGCGCGCTCTGGGCAAGGGTGTCGCGCAGGACGCGTTGGGCCTCCGGTCGCCGCTCGCGTCCGTAGTCGTCAAGCGTGGCGGCGTCGTCACCGGCGATGACGCCGGCGAGCCGCCACCCGAGACCGGCCGCGTCCCGCAGTCCGATGTTGAGCCCCTGACCGCCCATCGGGGAGTGCAGGTGGGCGGCGTCCCCGGCGAGCAGTATCCGGCCGTGCCGGTAGTCCAGCGCCAGCCTGGCGTGGTCGGTGACGCGCACCGCTCCCGCGAACGCGCTCACTGTCGCCTCCGTCCCGCTCACCCGGCGTAGGGCGTCGACGAAGTCCGCCTCGCTCACCGGCCCCCGCGTGACGGCGTCAGCCGGGTCAGGCTCGATGACGACGAGCTCACCGGGCGGCTCGTTGATGAACATCAGCCCGCCCGCCGTGCGATGCAGTCCTGGTCGTACGAGTCCCGCGGGCTCGATCGAGGCCCCGGCCAGGTACACGACCAGTCCCGGAGCCGTGCTGTCGAAGGCGAAGCCGTGCCGCACGACGCCCTGACCGCCGTCGCAGCCAACCAGCCAACGCGCGCTGTGCTCGCTACCGTCGGCGAGCCTGACACCGACATGGTCGCCGCGGTCGGTGACCGCCAGGACCTCACTGCCATACCGCAGGTCCGCGCCCTGCTCGTGCGCGCGGTCGGCGAACACCTCCACCAACTTGTCCTGCCACACGGCGAGCTGGTTCGGCAGGTCAGACAACTCGCCGTCCCGGTCGATCAGCGGAAGCATCGCGAGGTGCCCCTTCAGCCGGCTCGCGCCCCAGTTCGCGACGAGCTCGGCAAGATCAGGCGGCGCCACATCCCCCGGGTCCGCGGTGAAGCCGACGAACGATCCGCCCGTCGCCGCGGCCCGCTGCCGTACCGGATCCAGCAGTCCGCGCAGGGCGAGCAGTTGCAGCGTGCGTACCTGCAGCGCGCGGTCGCCGCCGGCAGCCGGCGTGCCCGCCGCCCGCCGCTCGAACACGACGACCGACACGCCACCGCGCCGCAGCTCCGCCGCCAGAAACAGACCGACAGGGCCGCCGCCCACCACCACGACATCCCACATACCGTCCTCCTCCGTAGCCAGCCGGATCCTTCCGGCCATGGGCGCGAGCCTGCCGAGGCGGGCGATACTGAGGTGGCTGACGGCAGGGAAATCGACGAGTTCGGGCAGGAATCAGGGTCCGCGTGACGAATTCGCTCACCATCGACGAGCTGGACCTCAAGCTGCTGCAGGCGCTCCAGCTCGACGGGCGCGTTCCCTTCAGCACGATCGCCGAGCTCATGGGTGTCTCCGCGCACACGGTCGCGCGCCGCTATCAGCGTCTGCGCGCGTCGGCCGGCCTGCGGGTCCTGGGCCGTCCCGGGCCCGCCAGCACGTCCGGACGGCCGCGATGGATGATCCGGATACGCTGCGCGCCAGACGCGGCTGTCACGCTCGCCGCCTCGATCGCCCGGCGGGCCGACACCACCTTCGTCGCCCTGGTCTCCGGCAGCTCCGAAGTGATCTGCGTCCTCGAAACGACGGACGAGGAGTCCGCGGCGTCACTCCTGCTGCACAGGTGGCCGCGCATCCCGTCGATCCTCGCCATCACCGCGCATCGGCTGCTGCGGACCCACTACGGCGGTCCGGATGGCTGGTGTTCGAAGATCGGCGCGCTGACCGCCGAGCAGGTCGCGGCCCTGCGGCCGCCGGCCGGGTACCTCGGATCGGGCCCGCACCCGCGCCTCGACGACGTCGACCGGATCCTCCTGGACAGACTCCGCGGGGACGGCCGCGCCGCCCACGGCGCGCTGCGGGCATCCGTGCGGTTGTCCGAGCCGAGCGTCCGACGCCGGCTGCACCGCCTGCGCGACAGCGGCGCGCTGTACTTCGACCTGCAGCTCGACCCCGGGCAGCTGGGCTACCGAACGATCGCGCTACTCTGGCTGACCGCTGCCCCCACCGCGCTGGAGGCGGCCGCCCACGCGTTCGCCCGCCATTCCGAGGTGGCCTTCATCGCAGCCACCACCGGGCCCAGCAACCTTGTTGCCGCCGTGATCTGCCGCGACGCCGAGGACCTTTACACCTACCTCGTCCAGCGCGTCGCCGCGATCGGCGGAATCACGCGGGTCGAGACCACCATGGTTATTCGGCAGGTAAAACAGCTCGTCTGAGACCCACTGTTCTCCTGGTCCAGGCCGGCGACCCAGATCAGCTGGCGCGGCGCGGCATCAGGTCCTGCGCGCGCAAAACCCTGAGCAGGTCATGGGGCTCGATCATCAGGCGGCCGGTCGGCGGACGGGTCGGCTGGGCCTCGTCGTACTCCAGGGCGACCGGGAGCTGGTAGAAGTCGGCGAGATGCTGGGCGAGCTCGCCGAGACGACGCTCATGCTCCCTGCTGCGCAGCAGGTTTCGCTCGTCCACCTCGCTGTCCTGCGCACCCTCGCGCGCCAGGCGGTGAGTTCGACACAGGCCGTCCGGATCCTTGGTGATCGCTCGCTTGCCGCAGCGGTGGGCGACGTAGCCCCGGCCGCCTCCCATCACCATGGCGGTACAACGATCACTGTTGAACATGGTCAGTGCGCGCCCGCTTCCGTTGCTCGACCAACAAGGCCGACTGGCTTCGAAGCCCCCCGCAAGCCAGGTTAGGGCGAATACTGAGGAAATCCAGGGTCACGTCATTAAGTTCACGCCGATGTCACAGCCGAACAACATCGCTGGCCGACGGACCGAAAACTGCCAAATGTCAGCCGAGAGGCAGATGTGGCAACTGGCCTCCACCACACAGCGCCGGGCGCCGCGATCACCGTCGGCAGGCGTCCCGCGGACCGGCACGCCGGCCGGATCAGCCGGCGTCGGTGGCGAGCGCGAACGGCAGCACGGCGCAGGCGCCCGCCTGGCGCAGCAACCTGGCGGCGACCGTCATCGTCCAGCCGGTGACGACGCGGTCGTCGACGAGAAGGACGGGACCGTCGACGGCCGCCAGCGCCCCGCGCAGCTCCTCGGACACCGCGAAGGCATCCCAGAGCCCGGCGAGGCGATGCGCGCTGTTGTGGACCTCCCCGGCGGACGGCCCGCCCGCCACCCGGTCCAGCTGGCCGAGCAGGGGCAGGCGGCCGATGGCGGCGATCCGCTCGGCGAGGCTCGCGACGAGCCGCGGCCGCCCGCGCGAGGCAATCGCCACAACCGCCGCGGGCCGACGTTGCCACTCCCAGCCGGCGAGCGTGGCCACGACGGCATCGACCAGGTCGCCCGGCAGCGGTCCGTCGGCGCCGCCGGGAGCGAACATCGGCCGCAGCCGGTTACCCCAGCCCACGTCGGCGAGCCGGGCGAGGACCCGGCCGGGATCGGCGGCGGCCCCCGCCGCGATGCGCCCGGACAGCGTGATCCCGAGCCGGCTCATGCCCGTCGGCCACATCCGGCGCGGTTCGACGACCACACCCGGCCGCAGCAGCTCCGCCCGGGCCCTCGCCCGCGCGTCCGCGGAGACAGCGGAGGACCACTGCCGCCCGGTGCAGCGGTCGCACCGCCCGCAGGGGGCGGCGTCGGGGTCGTCGAGCTGGCGGCGCAGGAACTCCATCCGGCAGTCCGGGGTGACGAGGTAGTCGAGCATCGCCTGTTGTTCGCGCTCCCGGGCCGCCGTCACCCGCCGGTAGCGGGGCTCGTCGTAGGACCAGGCGAGACCGGTGGCCGTCCAGCCACCCCGGACCCGCCGGACCGCGCCGTCGGTGTCGAGGACCTTGAGCATCTGGTCGAGCCGGCCGGGACCGATGTCGACGGCGGTCAGCAGCGCCTGGGTCGACATCGGCCGGCTGGCCTCGGCGAGCGCTGCCAGCACGGTGCGGACCACCGCCTCGGGCGGGAAGGAGGTGTCAGCGAAATAACGCCAGATGTCCCGGTCCTCGGTGGCGGGCAGCAGGATGACCTCCGCGGCATCGACCGCTCGCCCGGCCCGGCCGATCTGCTGGTAGTACGCCACCGGCGACGCGGGCGCTCCCAGGTGCACGACGAAACCCAGGTCCGGCTTGTCGAACCCCATCCCGAGGGCGCTGGTCGCGACGAGGGCCTTGACCCGGTTCGCCAGCAGGTCCTCCTCCGCCGCGAGCCGTTCGGCGGCTTCGGTGCCGCCGTGATAACAGGCCACCGCGTGCCCCTCACCGCGTAGGAACACGGTCAGTTCCTCGGCTGCGGCCTTCGTCAGCGTGTAGACGATGCCGGAGCTGGGCAGTTCCCGCAGCCGCTCGGCGATCCAGCCGAACCGGTCCTCGGCCCGGGGCAGCGCGACGACGGCGAGACGCAGGCTCGCCCGGTCGAGGGTCCCGCGCAGCACCAGGGTGGCGTTGTCCTGCGCACCGGTGCCGAGCTGCTCGCTCACGTCCGCGACCACCCGCTGGTTGGCCGTGGCGGTGGTGGCGAGGACCGGGACGCCCGGCCGCAGTCCGGCGATGACGGTGCGCAGCCGGCGGTAGTCGGGACGGAAGTCGTGGCCCCAGTCGGAGATGCAGTGCGCCTCGTCGATGACCAGCAGGCCCGTTCTGGCGGCGAGCTCAGGCAGGTAGTCGTCGCGAAACGTCGGGTTGTTCAGCCGCTCCGGCCCGATGAGCAGCACATCGAGCTCGTCGGCGCGCAGCGCCGCGTACACCTCGTCCCACTCGGTGACGTTGCCGGAGTGGATCTCGCCGGCGCGGATGCCCAGCCGCTGCGCCGCCGCGGCCTGGTTTCGCATGAGGGCGAGCAGCGGTGAGACGATGACCGTCGGCCCGACCCGCGCGTTCCCACCGGCGGCGGTCCGCAGCAGCGCGGTGGCCAGGAAGTACACCGCCGACTTGCCCCAGCCGGTGCGCTGCACGAGCAGCACCCGGCGACGCTGGCTGACCAGTGCCTCGATCGCCCGCCACTGGTCCTCCCGCAGTGCGGCCGCCGGCCCGGCGAGGGCACGCAGCAGCTCCTCGGCCCGCCCCCGCAGGGCCGCCGACGCCGGGTCGGTAGCGAGCGCCGCTGTGGCCAGGTCCGCCGGGCCCGTCGTGGTCGATCCGTCCGCCGCCATGGACAGATGTCTACCCGACGCCACCGACAGATCCGGGAACGCCCAGGTGAGGGACCCGGTGTTCAGCGATGATCGTCTCTAGGACCGCCGGGGGACGCTGGCTCAACGCTGGGAGCCGACCAGATCCGCGGACGTCGCGTTACCCGCCCCGGTGCCGGCGCGGCGGACCGCCCGGACCGCCCGGACACCCAGCCAGCCGACGATCGTGCCGATCACGAGAGAGACCACGGTCAGCACGAGGTGGACGGTGAAGAAGGCCGTCGGCCCGGAGTCCCAGGAACGATCATCCTTCCAGACGTTCCGCAGGAAGTTCGGCCAGATCGCCCACGTCCACACACCAACAGCGACCAGGAACCAGGACGCACGCTTCGAGAGGGTCACCCCACCAGCTTCGCACCCCGCCGAGCGGACGGGTCGACTGAGATCCGTCACATGGCGTGAAGGCAGACACACTCGGCGGGCACAGCGCCCAGCCCGTGAGTGCATGCTCTCTACGAGCAGGATCCGAGCACCCGAGTCCGACAGGCATTCAATCTTGATACAAGAGAATTATCCAGACAAGCTCTACCGCGATGGACACCGCATTGATCACAGAGAGCCACGCCGGATCGCCTCACGGCCAGCCTCGAAAATGACGGGTGGTGTGCCAGATTCCTGGCGCACCACCCGTCAGATTTACCGGATCAGACGACCATCAGAGTCACGTTGAGAACGTGACCGCCGGCCGGGCGGTACAAGGTGAAGTTCGTCGAGGGATAGGTTCTCTTCCCGGCGATGTCGCACCGCACCTGAGCAGTCGCGACACTGGGCAGGATCGGGTTCCCGAAGGTCACCGAGAAACGCCCACCCACGCCGGTAGACGCACCGTGCGACTCTCCGCCGCCGGTAATCAGGATTGATTCCGCGGAGCCGGCCTGGCACCGCACCGTGCCGGCGACCGTCAACGGATTGTTGATCGTTCCCGCGATCGCCGGTGCCATCGGAACAACGGCCAGCGTCATTCCCGTCCCGACCACCAGGCCCAGAGCCTTGACTCTCGAAAGTCCTCGCAAGACGCACCTCCAACGCACGCATCGGATGGATGCCGGCGCGAAGTACGGTGTACCCGAACCGCGGAATTCTCACGCACCGAATCCGCTCGATCGCCCACCGGACTCCGACACCCCGGGTTGCCGCGCCGAAAGAGGCGAAAAGTTCCATACTTGGGTGCTTTCGCCACCGCCGGGACCCCTGCCGCGACCACCAACCGGGGGAACAATTCGGCAAAAACCCCTACGAGCCTGGCCTCGGCAGGCAGCCACGGACGGTCGGAACGTATGATCTCAGTCATGTCGTCGCGCCTTGACAGGGTGAGTCCCACTGCGTGGTGTAGATCGGGAGCGGCTGGTTGATCGTCCGGGGTGCGGGTGTGTCGCTCCGAGA
>NZ_JALKFU020000274.1 GCF_023242965.2 Frankia sp. AgKG'84/4 | reverse complement strand
GGTCGCGGGGCCGGGCCGCTGGCCGGGGCGGCCGGCGACCACGCGCGTTCCGCACGGGATGCAGTCAAGCACCCCGTCGTTTCCCCCGTGCCCCGAACGCGGCGATCGACAAGTGTGTCGGCGTCTTCTCGTCCGGCCATGGCCGAATCGGACCAGGGCCGGGCGTGGTACGGCACCGGGGCATTCTTGGTTTGTCTGACACCAACTCCGGTGAATTCGGTGGCGCGCGCCCCCGCAACCGGTTCCGGGCGCCGGGTGATCAGCCGGACGCTCGATCGGGCGGACCCGGCGGAAACGGCCCCGCCGCGGGGGATGCTCGTGCCATGCGATATGCGGTACTGGCCGACCTGCACGGGCGGCCGAAGGCGCTGCGACGGGTGCTGGCCGCCGCGGCGGAGGCCGGCGTGGACGAGGTGGTCGTCCTCGGCGACTACCTGGAGGCGAAGGTGCCGCGCAGGTCTCACGACCCGTCGCGCTACTGGCCACTGTCGGCGGTCGTCGACTCTGACCCACTGTTGTGGTCGCGGCTCGCCGGGATCCGCCGTGTGCTGGGCAACCAGGAGCTGCGTATCCGCGAGTTGTTGCGGCCCGAGCAGGTCCCGGCCGGCCTGGCCGCTGTCCTGGACGGCCCCGAAGCGGTCCGCCTGCACGGCCTGCTGGGCCTGCACGGCCACCAGATCCGCTGGGCGGTCGGCGGCGGCGCGCACGGCGACGAGCCGGGCTCGCCCGACGTCGACGACGCGGATCACGTCGATCTGTTGGTGCCTGTCCCCGAGGATGTCCCCAGGGTGCCGGTCGTGGTGGTGGGGCACACCCATCAGACCGCCGTCTTCGAGATCCGCTGGCCGCACCCAAACCCGCAGCAGCAGGTCTCCGCGACCTCTTCGCCGCCACCGGAGGAGAAGCGCGGGCCGTCCGTGCGGGTGCTTCCGACCGGGAGGGGCCAGCCCCTTCGACTACCCGGAGTGGTCACCGGCGGCGCCGCGGCGCCGGGGGACGGGCAGCGTACGGACGTCGACCTGGCCTGTGACACGACGCTGTTGGTCAACGTGGCGCCCGCACGCGGACGCCCACATCACTGGCTGCTCTACGACACAGAACGTGCTGAGATCGACTTCCGGGAGGCCCGCCCATCACGAAAAGAACCCGGGTAGGCACAATCGGCTCCCACGCGGCTAGGGCCCCTTGGTAGAGCCCTAGGTCCTCTCGCGCCCGACAGATGGGGGTCGTAAACTTCAGCCAGTCCCGATGGAGTTCCCACCTGCGTTCCCCCCGTACGCCAGGTGATGCGACTTCATCGGGACTTCTTAGTTTTGTCCGTGCGCGGAGCGTTAGTGCGCGCCGGCGCCCCGGGCGGGCGCTGTCCGCGGTAAACGGGTCCATCCCTCACCCCGTCGGGGTGAATTCGGGCGTTGATCGCGGCCGCGCGGCGCCGCCCCTGCCCTGGCGCCGGGGCGAGGACGAGCCGCCCGCGACCGGAGCGCACCGCCGCCGACCTCTCGCGATCAGCCTGTGCGAGTGCGCCTTGCCCGGTCCACGGCCCGCGTCCGCGTGGGTGGGCGCTCCGGCCGGCGGTGCTTGCTGTGTGCCGCGAGGTCCCCCGCCGGGCCGGCCGGCTACCGGTGGCGGGCGGGTGACCAGCTCTCGCGACCGGCGTTGGAAGCGCGAGGATGCAGGTCCGCCCGGCCATGACCGTGTCCGGGTGGCAGTCGGGGCCGATCCGCGCGGGTCCCGACGGGGAGCCGCTACGGCATCACTGTCCGTCCCGAGGCCGTCTTTCCCTGGCGATGTTGCCGAAAGTCGTCCCGGGAGGCGTCGCTTTGGCGACAAGGTCGGCTACTTTCGGATAGATGTGAGATGTTTCGTTGGTAACCACCATGGGCCGTGGCCGTGCTGTCGATCGGGATCGATAGCCTGTTTTGGGCATGCACGGACAAAGCCGGTTGTTGCTACGGGCGAGTTGGAGGGCGCGGCTGCAGCCGCAGCGCGGATGGCTGGGCCACGCATCGGCGTGCCGTTGTGTCGTGGGTGCTCGCAGTGGCGCCCGCTCAGCGGCTAACTCGGAAGGCAGGGCTGAACAGGTGCATGTCCCCGCGGCGCGCATCGTCTTCTCACCGGAGGATCGCGCGGAGATCGCGTCGGCCACGACCGAGATCCTTTCCACCGGTGCGATGACCCTGGGCGCGCACACCAAGGAATTCGAGGCCGCATTCGCCGCGGCTCATGCCGCCCCGTTCGCGGTGGCCGTGAGCAGCGGAACGGCAGCGCTGGAGATCATTCTCCGCAGCCTTGACGTTCAGGGTGCGGATGTCGTCCTACCCACCAACACGTTCGCCGCCACCGCCTTCGCGGTCCTGCGGGCCGGAGCGACGCCGGTGTTCGCCGATGTGAATCCGGACACCTTCGCGCTGTCGGCGGCCACCGTCGAGGCGGCCGTGACACCGAACACCAAAGCGGTCGTAATCGTGCATATTGGCGGCCTCATTCCGCCGGATATCGGAGAGCTCGCGAAGTTCTGCGCGGATCGGGGTCTGGCCCTGGTCGAGGACGCGGCGCACGCGCACGGCTGCCGGCACGGCGACACCCTCGCCGGCTCGTTCGGAGTGGCCGGCGCCTTCTCGTTCTATCCGACGAAGGTGATCACCAGTAACGAGGGCGGCATGATCGTGACCGCCGACCCGGCCATCCACGAGGCCGCGGTCGTCTACCGCGACCAGGGCAAGGCCGGTTTCCTCGGTAACACCCACATTCGCGAGGGCTACGCCTGGCGGCTCAGCGAGATGCACGCGGTCACCGGCAAGGTGCACCTGCGGCACCTCGACGAGTTCCTCGCGGTCCGCGCGCGGGCCGCCGCCCGCTACGACGCCGCCGTGGACGCCCTCGACGGTGTCAGCCGTCTGCGGCTGCCCGCCGGCCACGTCAGCAACTTCTACAAATACATCGTCCTGCCCCGGCCTGGTGTCGACCGGGCGCGGCTGAAGAAGGAGCTCAAGGAGCGCCACGGCGTCTCCCTCAGCGGCGAGGTCTACGAGGCGCCGCTGCACCAGCAGCCCGTCTTCAGCAGCTACGCGGGCCGCCCGCTGCCGATCGCGGAGGACCTCTGCGCCCGGCACGTCTGCCTGCCGATCCACTCCGACATGACCGACGCGGAGGCCGACCACGTCGTGACCTCCCTCGCCGCCGCGCTGGCGAGCCTGGACCTGGGCAGGTGAGCATGAAAATCGCCGTTACCGGAGGATCCGGGTTCATCGGCAGTCACGTGGTAGACCGGCTTCTCGACGCCGGCCACGAGGTCGTCTCCCTCGACGTCGACGCGCGCCCGAGTGACCCGCGCGCCACCAGCCTGCGGGTCGACGTCCTCGACCTGCCCGGGCTGACCGCGGCGCTGCGCGGCGCCGACGCCGTCTTCCACGTCGCGGGCATGTCGAACGTCGACTTCGCCTACGCCGACCCGGCGCGCACGGTCCGCCTCAACGTCGAGGGCACCGGCAACGTCTGTGAGGCGGCTCGGCAGGCGGGTGTCGGCCGGGTGCTGTTCGCCAGCACCGTGTGGGTCTACGGCGCGGTCGGAGAACAGGCGACCCCGGCGCCGCTGACCGAGGACGCCGAGATCACCCTGAGCCGCGCCGGGCATGTCTACACCTCCACCAAACTTGCCGCGGAACTGCTTCTGCACAGCTACCAGCAGACTTACGGGCTGCCCTTCACAATCCTGCGATACGGCATCCCGTACGGTCCGGGCATGCGAGACGAACTGGTCCTGGCCCGTTTCGTCCGCAAGGCACTCGACGGCGACTCGCTGACGGTGGCCGGGGACGGCCAGCAGTTCCGTAACTACGTGTTCGTCCGCGACCTGGCCGACGCGCACGTGCAGGCGCTGCGCCCGGAGGCGGAGAACGCGACGATCGCGCTGGAGGGCGCCGAGGCGGTCAGCGTGCTGGAGATGGCCCAGGCCGTCTGCCGCTACTTCCCCGGGACGACCATCGAGCATGTGCCGGCCCGGCCGGGCGACTTCCGCGGCCGGGAGGTTTCCGCCCGCCGGGCACAGGATCTGCTCGGCTGGCGGCCCACCACGCCGTTCTCCGACGGAGTGCGGCAGTACATCGACTGGTATCTGGCGAATCGGCGGCCACCGGCGCAGGCCGTTCAGCCCGCCGATGACCTCGACGTCTCTGCGGCGTCGTCGGATTAACCGGCGACACCAGAACAAACACGGATAGATCGGCGGTGTGAAGGGTGAGCGGACCATCCGAGGACGGCAACCCGGTGGTGGCTGACGGACCAGGCGGCGAGGATCGCCCGGCGAGTGGGCCACGAGAGCTTGGTGGCCGACTCGCCGGCGAGGGCGCCGTCAACACCGGGAACATCAACACCGGGAACATCAACATCGGTAGCGTGAACGGCAGCAGCGCGGCCGTCGGCGTCGGACCGGCGGCGCGCACGCCCGGTCGGCGCAGGTCCGCGCTGCTGCTATCCGGATCGCTCGGCATGGGCCACGACGTGATGGCCGAGGCCTGCGCCACGTCGCTGACGCAGCGTGGCTTCGCCGCCCGCACCGGCGACAGCCTGCGCATGCTGGGAGGGCGCAACGGCGCCCGCGGCGAGAAGGTCTTCCGCGGGATGCTCGCCGTGCCCGGCCTGTACGACGCGGTGCACTTCTCCCAGATGCGCACCGGCGGGCCGCTCGCCCGGCTGATCGAGCGGACATCGAGCCGCTATGTCGTCCCGGCGCTGCGCGAGGAACTCATCAGCCAGCCGACCGACCTCGTCATCTCGATCTTCGCGACCGGGGCGGCGGCGACCAGCCGGGTCAAGCCGGAGTTCCCCGGCCTGGTCACCGCCGTGTTCTCCACGGACTGCTGCGTGCACCGGCTCTGGGTGCACGAGAACACCGACCTGTACCTGGTCACCTCCCAGACCGCCGCCCGCTACGTGCGGCGGTTCGCGCCGAACGCACTGGTGTCCGTGGTGCCCACCCCGGTGCGCGAGCCGTTCTACGACCCGCCGACCCAGGAGGAGGCGCGCGCGTCGCTGGGCATCCCCGCCGACGCTCCGTGCGTCCTGCTGATGTCCGGTTCCTGGGGGCTCGGGCCGCTGGTCGAGAGCGCGGCGGCGCTGGCGGGCGCCGGCATCTACGTGCTCGCCGTCGCCGGCCGCAACGAGCAGCTCGCGGCGAAGCTGACCGCCCTGTCCGAGCGGCAGCACAAGGTCGTCCCGTTCGGCTTCACCGACCGCATCCCGACGCTGATGGCCGCCAGCGACCTCGTCGTCACCTCCTCCGGCGACACCTGCAGTGAGGCCCGGGTGATCGGCCGGGACCTGCTGCTCCTCGACGTCGTGCCCGGACACGGCCGGGACAACCTGCAGAAGGAGCTCGAGCGCGGGCATGCCGAAGTCACGAACACCGACCCGGTGTCGCTGACCCGATCCGCCCTGGCCTGCCTCGACCGGGTCAAGCCGCCGTCGAGCCGGGTCGCGGTCGGCCCGCAGGCCTGGGAGCAGGCCTTCGGTGCTGCGCTGGCGCAGATCGGGTTCGGCGCCCACTGGTGAACCACGGCCTCGCCCGGCCGGTAACCGCCCGGCCCGGGATGCTTCACGCCACCGCTGGTGTTGACTCGGACGTGCGGGGACGAACCGATCCGGGTCGACCCGCCACCGAGACCGGACAACGCAGGGACAGGTCGACGCTGGCATGAACGAGATGACGGGGGCGCGCGTGGCGACCTGGCCGCGCGCATGAGCAAGGCGCTGCTGGTCGGCCTGCCCACCGCGATGGTGTCGGCGGGCCTGTACGGGATCGCACCGCTGGTGCAGGCGCGGGCCGCCCGCCAGGAGGAAGCGAGCTCGGGTCTCGGCCTCGGGCTGCTGGCGCATCTGGCCCTGCGCCCGCTGTGGCTTATCGGGCTCGGCGTGGAGGCCGCGTCGTTCCTGCTGGAGGTGTACGCGCTGTCGGTCGCGCCGGTCGCGCTGGTCGCCCCGGTGATGGCGCTCGACATGATCGTCTTTACGTTGCTGGCGCAGCGGGTGCTCGGGGAGCGGATCAGCCGGACCGGCTGGATGGGCGTCGCGTCGATGGTCGCGGGCGTCGGCCTGCTGGCCTTCGCGTTCGCCCGCCGTGCGGAGGTGGGCAGCGCGGCGAGCACCGATGTCCTGCTCGCGTTCCTCGTGCTCGGTCTGGCGTTCGCGCTGTTCTGCGCGTTTCTGGCGAACCTCGCCGCGACCCGGGGGACCGTGCTCGGGGCGGCCGTCGGGTTCGGCGCCGCCGCCGGGGTCTGCTACGCGATCGCGACGCTCGCGACCCGGCAGATCGGCCTGGCGGTGGACGAGCGGCGCAACGGCCACTCCACTCTCGTGGACCTGCTGACGACGCCGACGCCGTACGTCCTCGTGCTCTTCTCGGTGCTGGCCCTCGGTCTGCAGCAGCGGGGCCTGCAGGGCCGGGCGGCGGTGATCGCCTTCCCGGTGACCAGCGGGGTGTCCGCGTTCCTGCCGGTGACGCTGGGCCTGACGCTGTTCGACGAGCCCGCGCCCGACGGTGCCCAGCGGGTGGCGTTCATCGTCGCGATGGTGATGGTCGCCGCGGGCATCGCCGCCCTCGGCCGGGACCGGATGGCCGCCAACCGGTCCGTCGACGAACTGGAGGGCAACGCCGCGCAGCCGGAGCCCGACCCGGCCACGGCCACGCCGCCGACCGCCGATTCCCCGCCCATTGCCGCCCCGCCGGAGGCTTCGGAGAGTCAGCCCGGGACGCAGAGCACCGAGGACGCCGAGACCCGATCCGACGCGCCGCGCTGGGCCACCCACACCGCCGACCGCAAGCGCTGACCCTCCGC
>NZ_JALKFU020000273.1 GCF_023242965.2 Frankia sp. AgKG'84/4 | reverse complement strand
GGCGGGGGCCACTGGGCGCACACCCGGCATGCCCAGGACGACCGCCGGGCGGGCGGGGTCCGCGGCGGGCTGGCGCTGGGATACCTCCCAGGCATCGCCGGCACGGGTGCGCCGATGGGTCAGCAGCGGGCCGTCGGCGGTCAGATGATGCGGCGCCGCCCGCGTCACGACCGTCTCCACGATGTCGCCGGGGCGCGGCGCCTCGCCGCCATAAGGGCGCGCGGCGGCGAGATCACCGGAGCGCGCGGTGGTGGTGTCCGGCTCGGCGCGGAAGTGGACGAGCCGGCCGTCGCGGGCCCGGCCGGAGCGCCGACCGGTGGCGTCGTCCTTGCGGCCCTCGCCCTGCGCGACCAGTAGCTCGACCCGGCGGCCGACGAGCTCGCGGTTCTGCGCCCAGGAGCTTTCGTCCTGCAGCGCCACGAGGCGGCCGTACCGCTCGCTGACCGTGGCGCGGTCGACCTGGCCGTCCATCGTCGCGGCCGGGGTACCGGGCCGCGGGGAGTACTGGAAGGTGAAGGCGCCGGCGAAGCGGGCCTCGCGGACGACGTCGAGGGTGTCGGCGAAATCGGCCTCGGTCTCGCCGGGGAAGCCGACGATGATGTCGGTGGTGATGGCGGCGTCGGGCATCGCGGCGCGGACCCGCTCGATGATGCCGAGGTAGCGCTCCCGCCGGTAGGACCGTCGCATCCGGCGCAGCACCGCGTCCGAGCCGGACTGCAGCGGCATGTGCAGCTGGTGGCAGACGTTCGGGGTGCTGGCCATTGCCTCGATGACGTCGTCGGTGAAGTCGCGCGGATGGGGCGAGGTGAACCGCACCCGTTCCAGCCCCTCGATCCGGCCGCAGGCGACGAGCAGCCGGGCGAACGCGCCGGGGTCGCCGAGCGAGCGGCCGTAGGAGTTCACGTTCTGGCCGAGCAGGGTGATCTCCAGCGCGCCCTCGGCGACCAGTGCCTCGACCTCGGCGAGCACGTCGCCCGGCCGCCGGTCACGCTCCTCGCCGCGCAGGCTGGGGACGATGCAGAAGGTGCAGGTGTTGTCGCAGCCGACGCTGATGCTGACCCAGGCGGAGTGGTGGCTGGCCCGCCGCGTCGGCAGCGAGCTGGGGAACACCTCCAGCGCCTCGGCGATCTCCAGCTGGGCGGCGGCGTTGTGCCGGGCGCGTTCGAGCAGGACCGGCAGCCGGTGCAGGTTGTGGGTGCCGAAGACGACGTCGACCCAGGGGGCGCGGTCGAGGATGGTGGAGCGGTCCTTCTGCGCCAGGCAGCCCCCGACGGCGATCTGCATGCCGGGATGGCTCTTCTTCACCGGGACGAGCTGGCCGAGGTTGCCGTAGAGCCGGTTGTCGGCGTTCTCCCGCACCGCGCAGGTGTTGAAGACGACGACGTCCGCCTCCGCGCCGGGGGCGGCCGGGACGTAGCCGGCGGACTCGAGCAGGCCGGAGAGCCGTTCGGAGTCGTGGACGTTCATCTGACAGCCGAACGTGCGTACCTCGTAGCTGCGGCCCATCACGCCCACAAGCGTACGGCGCGCCGGACGTGGCCTGCCGACGCGGGCGTGGCGGGCTCCGGGCGGTCGCCAGCGGGCCCGGCGGTCCACCCAGGCTGCGTTATGTCGTGGAACATACAGTTTTAGATGTTTGGCGGCTTCCTGCGCTAGTGTCCGCGAATGTGTCCGGCGGACAGGGACTCCACCGGACGCATCCCCCGCCATATCTGTCGGACCCACGACTGATCCGCGCGCCTGGCGGCATCCGCGTGTCGCCGCCGGGATGATCGGGACTCATCCGTTTCGCGACCGTGTCGGGAGGTCGGCGTGCCCCTGGTAGCGCTGGAGGGGGTCGGAAAGTCATTCGGTGACAACCGGGTGCTGACCGACATCGATCTGACCGTCGAATCCGGGGAGGTCGTGGTCGTCATCGGACCCTCTGGCTCCGGCAAGTCAACGCTGTGCCGCTGCGTCAACCGGCTGGAGACGATTGACACCGGCCGCATCCTCTTCGAGGATAAACCACTCCCCGCCGAGGGCCGGGAGCTCGCCCGGATGCGTTCCCGGGTCGGCATGGTTTTCCAGTCGTTCAATCTTTTCGCGCACCGCACGGTGCTGGACAATCTGACGATCGGGCCGATGAAGGTGCTCGGGCAGAAACGGCCGCAGGCCGAGGCCCGGGCTCGGGAACTGCTCGACCGGGTGGGAATCGCCGACAAGGCCGACCGGCTCCCCCGCCAGCTCTCCGGCGGCCAGCAGCAGCGGGCCGCGATCGCCCGGGCGCTGGCGATGGATCCGGTGCTCATGCTGTTCGACGAGCCCACCTCCGCACTGGACCCGGAAATGATCTCCGAGGTCCTGGATGTCATGCGCTCGCTGGCCTCGACCGGCATGACCATGATCGTGGTCACCCACGAGATGGGTTTCGCCCGCTCCGCGGCGGACCGGGTCGCCTTCATGGCCGACGGCCGCATTCTGGAGATCTCCCCGCCGGACACCTTCTTCGACGCGCCGGAATCCGAGCGGGCCCGGGACTTCCTGGCCCGCATCCTGCGGCACTGAGCCACCTTGAGAGGATCGGCCATGCGCACTCCGTTCAGACGAGGAACCCCCGGCCGACTGCGGGCCGGCGCGCTGCTTCTCGGCGCGACGCTGCTCGCCGGCGTCGGCCTGACCGCCTGCGGCAGTAGCAGCGACGGGGACAGCGACGCGGACAAGGCCGCGCCCAGCGCCTCGGCCAGCTTCGCCCCGGGCACGACGATGGCCCGCCTGCACGATGCCGGCAAGATCACCGTCGGGACCAAGTTCGACCAGAACCTCTTCGGCCTGAAGAACCTCAGCGGAAAGCCCGAGGGCTTCGACGTCGAGATCACGAAAATCATCACCGACGCGCTCGGGATTCCGCGCGACAAGGTGAACTTCGTGGAGACCGTCTCGGCGAACCGCGAGCCGTTCATCCAGCAGGGCCGGGTCGACATGGTGGTCGCCACCTACACCATCAACGACAAGCGCAAGAAGGTCGTCGACTTCGCCGGGCCGTACTACGTCGCCGGCCAGTCGATCATGGTTGCGAAAAACAACACCGACATCACCGGTAAGGACTCGCTGGCCGGCAAGAAGGTGTGCTCGGTCAGCGGTTCGACCCCGGCCGAGAACATCCGGACGGTGGCGCCGAAGGCCGATCTCGTGCTGTTCGACGGGTATGCCAAGTGCGCGGACGCGCTGAAGAACGGACAGGTGGACGCCGTGACCACCGACAACGTGATTCTGCTCGGCCTCATCGACAAGGACCCCGACGCCTTCAAGCTGGTCGGCGGGACCTTCACGAAGGAGCCGTACGGCATCGGGATCCGCAAGGGCGACACCGCGTTCCGGACGTTCATCAACGACACGCTCGAGGCCGCCTACTCCGACGGGCGCTGGGCGAAGGCGTTCAAGGACACCGTGGGCAAGGTCGAGCCCACCACCCCGACCCCGCCGCCGGTGGACCGCTACACCTCCTGATCGCGCGCATCGCGCCGACGAAGGGAGCACCACGATCCACGCCGTCCTCGACAACCTCGACATCTTCGCCGAGGGCCTGCGCCGCACGGTCGGGCTGAGTCTGTTCGCCGCCCTGGCGGCGCTGGTGCTCGGGACCGCCCTGGCGACGATGCGGGTCTCGCCGGTGCCGCCGCTGCGCTGGCTCGGCACCGCCTACGTGGAAACGGTCCGCAACACCCCGCTGACCGTGGTGTTCTTCTTCGTCGTGTTCGTCCTCCCCCAGGTCGACGTCGTGTTCTCGTACTTCACGTTCGCGGTCGTCGCCCTGTCGATCTACCACGCGGCGCTCGTCTGCGAGGCGGTCCGGTCCGGCGTCAACGGTGTCGACGCCGGACAGGCCGAGGCGGCGCGGGCACTCGGGTTGACGTTCTCGCAGTGCCTGCGGCTGATCGTGCTACCGCAGGCCGTGCGCAACGTGATCCAGCCCCTGGGCAGCGTGATCAGCGCGTTGATCCGCAACTCCTCGATCGCCGCGGCGTTCGGCGTCCAGGAACTGACCGGGGTGGTGCAACGGCTGACGACGGCGAACCCGGACTCGGTCATCGCCGTGCTGCTCGGTGGCGTCGTCGGCTACCTGATCCTCACGCTGGCGCTGGCGGGCCTGCTCACCCTCACCGAGCGGCGCCTGGCGGGTGCGCGGTGAGCGGCACGCCGATCGTCCTCGCGGATCCGCCGGGGCCCCGCACCCGGCGCCGCATCCTGATCGCGAGCGTCATCGCGGTGCTTGTCCTGGCCGCGCTGATCACGCTGGCGGCGGTGCGGCTGGCCGACAAGGGCCAGTTCGACAGCGAGCTGTGGAGTGTCTTCGTCGACAAGCCGGAGATTCGCACGCTGCTGTGGAACGCCTGGCTCGACACGCTGCGGGCGGCGGCGGTCGGGATGGTGCTCGCAGCGGCGCTGGGAATCGGGCTGACCATCGCCCGGATGTCCCGGTACCGTGCGGTCCGGATCGTGGCCACCTCGCTGGTGGAACTGCTGCGCAGCCTGCCGGTGCTGATGCTGATCCTGTTCGCCTACCTGGGGTTGCCCGCGCTGGGCTGGCAGCTGTCAGCGTTCTGGGCGCTCGTCCTGGGACTGACGGCGTATAACGGCGCCGTGCTCAGCGAGATTTTCCGCGCCGGCATCGGATCGATCGACCGGGGCCAGACGGAGGCCGCCGCCGCGCTCGGGCTGCGGCCGATGCAGGTCTTCCGGATCGTCCAGTTCCCGCAGGCGGTGCGGCGGATGAGCCCGACCCTGGTCACCCAGCTGGTCACCCTTCTCAAGGACACCTCGCTCGGCTTCGTGATCGCCTACAGCGAGCTGCTGCGCACGGGCCGGGGCGCGGTGGAGTTCCTCGGTAGCCGCTACGCGTTGCCGATCTACACGGTGATCGCGCTGATGTACATCGTGACGAACGGGTCGTTGTCACTGCTGGCCCGCTGGCTGGACCGTCGGCAGAGCCGCCGTCTCGACCACGGGCACGCGCGGCTGGCGATCGACTCGGCGGTGGCCGGGGTCACCAACGCACCGGGCACCGGCTGACGCTGGCTTCCCGGCAGGCCGGCGCACGCGGGCCGGGGAACCGCCGGGGCACCGCCGGGGCACCTGCTGGATCAGCGGGCGGTGCCCACCGCGCGGGTCTCCCGGACGACCGTGACACGGATCTGGCCGGGGTAGGTGAGCTCGTCCTCGATCTGGCGGGCGACATCGCGGGCGAGCAGGTGGGCGGCGGCGTCGTCGACCTCCTCGGGGACGACCATGACCCGCACCTCCCGGCCGGCCTGCATGGCGAACACCCGGTCCACCCCCGGGCGGTCGCCGGCGATCTGCTCGATGCGTTCGAGGCGCTTCACATAGGACTCCAGGCTGTCCCGGCGGGCACCCGGTCGCCCACCGGAGATCTGGTCCGCCGCCTGGGTGAGCACAGCGCACAGTGAGCGCGGCGCGACCTCGTTGTGATGGGCCTCGATGGCGTGCACTACCTCCTCGTCCTCCCCGTAGCGCCGCGCCACGTCGGCGCCGATGATCGCGTGCGAACCCGCGACCTCGTGGGTCAGCGCCTTGCCGAGGTCGTGGAGCAGGGCGGCACGCTTCGCCAGCGGCAGGGCCATGCGCAGCTCTGCCGCCATGATCCCGGCCAGGTGGGCGCTCTCGATCAGGTGGGCGAGCACGTTCTGGCCGTAGCTGGTGCGGTAGCGCAGTCGCCCGAGCAGGGTCACCAGCTCCGGATGCATCTCGGCGACACCCGTTTCCAGCAGGGCGTCCTCGCCCGCCCGCACGCAGAGTCCCTCGACCTCGATCTGGGCCCGCGCGTATTCCTCCTCGATGCGGTGAGGGTGGATGCGACCGTCGGACACCAGCGCCGCCAGCGTGAGGCGGCCGATCTCGCGGCGCACCGGGTCGAAGCAGCTGAGCAGGACGGCTTCCGGCGTGTCATCGATAAGGACGTTCACTCCGGTGACGGATTCGAAGGCCCGGATGTTGCGGCCTTCGCGACCGATGATCCGGCCCTTCATCTCATCGCCCGGCAGGTGCAGCACGGTCACGACGCTCTCCGTGGTCTGCTCCGAGGCGATGCGCTGGATGGCGGTGGTGACGATCCGCCGCGCGCGCTCCTCGCCCTCCTCCTGGGCCTGCGTCTCGATCTCCCGCACGAGCAGCGCCGCCTCGCGCCTGGCTTCCTGTTCCATGGCCGAGACCAGTTCGGCACGGGCCGCGAGGGCGGTGAGACCCGCGACCTGCTCGAGCGCGTGGCGCCGGGCGGCCTCGGCGTCGGCCACCTCGGCCGCGCGTCGATCCACCTCGGCGGCCTGCTCCCGCAGGTCCTCGTCGCGCCGGGCCAGCCGTTCCGCCTGCCTTTCCAGATCAGCGGCGCGTTCGGCGGCCCGCCGCTCACGGGTGTCGAGGGCGGCCCGCAGCCGCTGCAGCTCGGTGCGGCTGACCCGGGCGTCATCCTCGAAGGCGGATCGCACCCCGGCGATCTCCGCGCGGGCGGCGGCCAGCTCGGAACTCGCGGCCTCGCGCGCGGCCGACTCGGCCCGGGCGGCCTCCTTCGCCGCCTGCGCCAGCGCGCGCTCCCGCAGCGAGGTCGCCTCTTCGGTGCCTCGTCGGCGAATCTCCTCGGCTTCCCGCTCCGCGCGGGCGAGTCGCTCCCGGACCTCGCGCTCCGCACGGGTGAGGACCTGCGCGGCCTCCGCCTCGGCCGCGAGGACCGACTGGCGGGACTCCGACTGGCGGGACTCCGCCCGCACGCTGCCGCCAGCCTGGCCGGGCGAGCGGACCTGCGTCCCGGCGGCGGCACCGGCCTCGGTCGCACGGCTCCCGGAG
>NZ_JALKFU020000272.1 GCF_023242965.2 Frankia sp. AgKG'84/4 | reverse complement strand
GCGCGATTCCCACCCTCCGGCGCGGTGGCCGGCGTGGCGGTGCCGCCCGGCGCCTCACCGGCCGCGTCGTCCGTCGTGTCGACCGTGGCGAGGCAGGCTGGTAGCAGGGCGGTGAGTACCGCGTCGGGGCCGAGTTCCAGGTAGGCGCCGGCACCGGCGGCGCGCAGGCCGCGGGCGCCGGCGTCGAAACGCACGGGCTGGCGCACGTGGCGCACCCAGTGCTCGGGGGTGGTCAGCTCGGCCGGGTCGTGCCGGCCCGTCAGCATCGACACGATCGGGATGGTCGGTTCCTGGTAGTCGACTCCGGCGGCGACCTCGCGGAACTCGGCGAGCATGTCGTCCATGTGCGGGGAGTGGAAGGCGTGGCTCACGGTGAGCCGGCGGGTCGCGACGCCGCGTTCCTGCCAGCCGGCGGCGACCTGCTCGGCGAGCTCGGCGTCCCCGGCGATGACGGTGGCCTCGGGCCCGTTGACCGTCGCGATCTCGACCTGGCCCGCGAGCCCGGCCAGCGACGCGGCGACCGCCTCCGCCCCGGCCCGGATCGAGATCATCGCCCCGCCGGAGCGGCAGGACTGCATCAGCCGGCCCCGGGCGGAGACCATCGTGACGGCGTCCTCGAGGGTCCACACGCCCGCGACGTGCGCGGCGACCAGCTCGCCGATGGAATGGCCGGCGAGCAGCCCCGGGTCCAGCCCCCAGGCGGTGACGAGCCGGAACAGCGCCGTCTCGAACGCGAACAGCGCCGGCTGGGTGTACTCGGTGCGGTCCAGGGCCTCGGCGTCGTCCGGGGCGGCGGCGAACATGACCCGGCGCAGCGGGCGGTCCAGGAACGGGTCGAAGCGGGTGCAGACCTCGTCGAGCGCGTCGGCGAACACCGGATAGGCCTCGTACAGGTCCCGGCCCAGGCCCGGACGCTGGCTGCCCTGCCCGGTGAACAGCAGCGCGAGCCGGCCCTGGGCGACCGCGGCGCGCACCGTGCCCTGCGTGAGGCCGCGGGCGCCGCGGCCGGCGGCCAGCGCGGACAGCCCCTTGGCGAGCCGCTCGTGGGGCGCTTCGGCGCCGACGACGATGGTCGCGCGGTGCTCGAAGCGGGACCGTCCCGCCAGGCTGTAGGCCAGGTCCGCGAGATCGAGGCCCGCAGTGGCGGCCAGATGCTCGCCGAGGCGCCCGGCCGCGGCCCGCAGCGCCCCCGCCGTCCGACCCGAGAGGACCACCGGCAGCGGCGCCGCCGTCTCGCCGGAGAACGTGTCGCGGGGCAGGACGTCGAGGTCGGGCGGGGACAGGTCCGCCGAGGCGGTGTCGATGGCCAGCTGGGTCGCCAGCGGATCCGTGGCGGTGCCCTCGGGGCTCGCCGGGCGCGGGCGCGGCAGCCGGTCGAGCGGGCCGTGCGGCGCCTCCTCGATGATGAGGTGCGCGTTCGTCCCGCTGATCCCGAACGCCGACACGGCGATCCGCCGGGTCCGGCCCGCCTGGCGCGGCCAGGGAACGGGATCGGTGAGCAGGCGCACGGCGCCGTCGGACCAGTCGACGTGCGGCGTCGGCTCCTCGACGTGCAGGGTCGCCGGCAGCATCTCGCCGGCGAGGGCCTGAACCGACTTGATCACACCGGCGACGCCGGCGGCGGCCATCGCGTGACCGATGTTCGATTTGAGCGAGCCGAGGTAGAGCGGCCGCCGCGGCGGGCGGGACCGGCCGTAGGTGGCCTGGATCGCCTGGGCCTCGATCGGGTCGCCGAGGACGGTGCCGGTGCCGTGCGCCTCCACCGCGTCGACGTCGGCGGCCCGCAGCCCGGCGTTCGCCAGGGTCTGGCGGATCAGGCGCTGCTGGGAGGTCCCGTTCGGCGCGGTCATCCCGTTGGTGGCGCCGTCGGCGTTGACCGCCGAACCGCGGACGACGGCGAGAACCTGATGGTTGTTGCGGCGCGCGTCGGAGAGCCGCTCGAGCAGCAGGACGGTCGCGCCGTCGGCCCAGCCGGTGCCGTCCGCGCCGGCGCCGAACGCCTTGCAGCGGCCGTCGGCGGCCAGCCCGCGCTTGCGGCTGAACTCGATCAGCATGGCCGGACTGGACATGACCGTCACCCCACCGGCGAGCGCCAGGTCGCACTCACCGGTGCGCAGCGACTGCCCGGCGAGGTGCACGGCCACCAGGGACGCCGAGCACTGCGTGTCGACGCACAGCGCCGGGCCCTCGAACCCGAAGGTGTACGACACCCGCCCGGCGATGACCCCCGACGCGTTGCCGGTCAGCATCTGGCCCTGCATGTCGTGCGGGGCCTGCGCCCAGGCCGGACCGTAGTCCTGCAGCGACACCCCGGTGAACACGCCGGTGCGGCTGCCGCGCAGCGTCCGCGGATCGAGCCCGGCGCGCTCGAGGGCCTCCCAGGAGATCTCCAGCATCAGCCGCTGCTGCGGATCGACCGCGCCGGCCTCGCGCGGGCTGATCCCGAAGAACCCCGCGTCGAAGCGGTCGATACCCGCCAGGAACCCGCCGTGGCGGGTGTAGGACGTGCCTGGACTGTCCGGGTCCGGGTTGTAGAGGCCGGTCAGGTCCCAGCCACGGTCCTCGGGCAGCCCGCCGAGCGCCTCCCGCCCCTCGCTCACCATCGCCCACAGCGCCTCCGGCGAGTCGACCCCGCCGGGCAGCCGGCAGGCCATCCCGACGATGGCGATCGAGTCCGCGCCGGCCGCGGTGGTCAGTCCCTGGGCGGAGGGGGTGTGGGTCTGCTCGTCGATGCCGAGCAGCTCCCGCAGCAGGTACGCGACGAGGGCCGCGGGCGTCGGCTGGTCGAAGAAGACGGTGGCGGGCAGGCGCAGCCCGACCGCCCGGGTCAGCCCCTCGTGCAGCCGGTCCGCGGTGTGCCGGTAGACACCGAGGCGGCGCCACGGAGCGTGGCGGTTGCCGCGCGCACCTCCGTCACCGTGGGTGGTCCCGACGGCCCTGGTCAGCTCGGCGTCGAGAAGGTCAAGAAGAAGATCCGTCTGGGTGGCACTCGGCATACCGGCCAGTCGGCCGCGCCACGTATCCGAATTCATGTTGGCCCGCTCCGGAGGTGAGTCCAGGATTTCGGCTGGCTTGGGCATAGGAACCTTCTCCCGACGGTATCTCAGCAGCGTCGATTGACCGGAATCGCTCACCCCCGATCGCGGCGATCCCATGTCTACCACGCCGGTTCCTATCGTGGAACGCCGAAACCGAAGCGCGTTACTCCGGCGATGTCGCATATCTGCGCAATAACGGACCGAACGGTCCGCGCGGGTTTCCGCCGTCCGGTGCGCCTTTCTCACCGGCTGGCGCGGCGGGGGTGATCACCGACACGGCCGGGCCATTCGCCTAGGCACTGCCTGGTCAGCTACGGGGCAGTGGCCGGTGCTGGCGTGTCGCCGGTGGCGTCGTCGGGTGCGCGGCCGCGGCGCAGCGCCGCTCGGCCTGCCGGGTGGCGGACCAGGCGGCCGGGTCGTCGGCCGGAACCATTGTGACGTGCCGGGAGATGTCCACCCCGGAGTTCAGATCGGTCTGAAAACGGGGGTCGCGGACCGGGCGGGAAATATCCCGCGCGTCGTGGTGGTCAAACTCGCGCTGGGCAGAGAAAGGGCCTTTCGGCGCGGGCTCCGGCGCTGCTGGCCGTAATGCACGTGGTCGCCGGAAACGAAGAGTCGAACCGGCCGATGCGGGCACGGAATCGATGTGGGGAATTCTCCCGGTCGCGCCGGTTCGGGGCGGTAGGGCCGCCGGTGACTCCCCGGGCCGGTCGCGCCGGGGGAGTGCGTGGCAGGAGCGTCAAGGCTTCGCCCGGATAACGCATGGTAGCGGTCGGGCAGGGCGCGGCCGATCGGTGGTGGCCGTCGGCTGCCGTCCTGCCCGACCGCTGCCTCAGGCGGCGCGCGGGGAGCGGGACGCGTGGTGCGTGGTGCGTGGTGCGTGGTGCGTGGTGCGTATGCGGTCGGTGCGAGTGCGAGTGCGAGTGCGAGTGCGAGTGCGAGTGCGGGGTCGGTCGGTCAGCGGGCGATGCTCGCGGCGTCGACGGGGATGCCGCCGGTGCGGCGCGGGACCGCGCCGGCCAGCCGGTCGTACCAGGACGCCCGGCTGATCGCGTACACGGCGTGCTGCTCGCCGTGCAGGAGCTGGGTGCGCGCCCGCGTCATGCCGAGCCGTTGCGCGACGCCGATGGAGGGCAGGTTGTCCGGCAGGATGACCGAGATGACCTCGGCCAGCTGGGGCTGGTGGGCGAAGGCCCAGCTGATGGCGGCCGAGCCCGCCTCGCGGGCGTAGCCGCGGCGCCAGCGGTCCCGGCGGATGAACCAGACCGCCTCGATGCCCGGCCAGGTCGGCTCGGTCCACAGGCCGGCACGGCCGACCAGCTCACCGGTGGCCTGTTCCACAACAGCCCATGGGCCGACGCCGGTCAGCGCCCAACAGCCGATGTTGCTGGCCATCGCATGCCACACGCTGTCCGGATCGCTACGGCCACCGATGTAGCGGGTGAACTCGGGATCCGACCAGATGGCCGCGAAACCTGGGACGTCGCCGTTCTCCAACGGACGCAGGACGAGCCGTTCCGTGGTGATTGTCGGAATTGCGCCATTCGTGGTCTTTGCTGAATTCATCCTGCTCCGCCTGCCGGAAGGGTGCGGCAGGCCTCGAGGAAGGACGCCACCGCGGGGATCCGATGATGGGCCGGGGCAAAGGTGGACGCGCACTGCCGCAGCCGTGCCTTGACAGTATGCGTCAGTTCGTCCGGTGCGGTGCGGATGACGTCCATGGCGACCCGGGCCGCCTCCTCAGGCTCCGGCTCCCGGCCGATGAGGAACGTCGAGGCATACGACATGTAGGCGTGCTGCGATTCCTCGACGGTGTAGTCACCGCCCTTGCGCTGGTAGCCGGAGATGGCAATCGGGGCCCACTCGTGGGCCATGTCCACATCGCCCATGTTGACCGCGACGCCGGAACGGAACATCGCCACCGCCGCGGGGCCGACTGGCGTCTCGCCGGGCATCGGCGCCATCGAGCACGCCGCTGCCTCCATGCGGTTGAGCGAGCTCCGGGCGGCATCCTCGTCGCCCATCTTTGCATACGCCCGCGCCTCGTAGGCGGCCATGCGCGCATCCATGTAGGGATGGCTCACGTGCTGCACGACACTGAGCGCGGCGATGGCCTGACGATAGCGCTGGGTATGATATGCGATCGAGCTCTGCAGGGCGGCGACCGAAAGGATGAGCACCGGCTCGCCGATCTCGTGCGCATACGTTCCGGCCAGGCCGGCGAAGCGGCGCGCGGACCTGAAGTCGTTCGTGTTGAACGCGAGGCGGCCGAGGAAGTAGGTCAGCTGACCGCCGAGCATCGTGACGCGCGCCCTGGTGCCGGCCGACATCCTGCCGTCGAGGATCGACTCGATCTGCTTCCAGCGCCCGGCGACCTCGCCCAGCAGGGCGAAGTGCGGGGCCGAGCCGTAGACCTGCGCGATCTCGTCGACGTCGGACTCCAGCTCGTCGAGCGTGCGGTCCGAGGCGCTGCCGGTCTCGATCCGCTGCCGGGTGGAGGCCGCGAGGGCGGACAGGGCCGGCAGGGCCGGCAGGGCGGCAAACTCTCGCCGGTTCGTGGAAATCACCTCTTGGTCTATGGTCCTTACACCATCGGCCATCATGATTTCCTTTGGTGCAGGCACGTATTCGTCTACTGGTCTTCTCATGGGTGGTACGACACCCAGGCGTCGTGCCCGCTTCTCTCGATCCGCGGCGTCACGCAGCCGCCGAATTTCTCCCCCGCAGGGAAGGACGACGTCCAGTGCGTCCGAGAGATCTGGCGATGGCACCTCCCTTCCATTCACCGCGCGGGAAACCTGCTGACGCTTGAAGCCGGTCCTTTCGGCCAGTCTGCTGATGTTCGTTCTGTTGTCGTCGATCAGCGACTGAAGCATCGTCGCCAGCTCGTCCAGCGAATCATTGCGTTGCCGTTCAGCCTCCACCGTGGACCTCCCAGCCGCATCTGTGTCGGGGGGTGCAACGAGCCGTTGCGGGACAAGCACCCTCGTGTTGCAGTCTGTCGTCGAGCTGCGGCGAAGTGTGCCATGACACCAGTCGAGGCGCATCCGGGCCAACCGGGTGAATACCGCGGGAGTGCCCCCGCTTCCGGTGATCCAGTTACATTGTTTCGAGGAGGTTTCGTGACACCACCGAGCCCTTCTGCTGGAATACCCAGCTCCGTATCTACGTCCCTCGGCGGCGACGAAGTCGCCCACGCCACATCCTCGGGGATGGACGCCGAACTTTCCGTCTTCGCTCCGCAGTGGACTACCCGGGATGGGGGGGACATTCCGGCAAATCCGACGCACAGCGATGCGGTCTCGGGACCTTGGTCCCGCTATCGACGTCATCTCGACGGTCGGTCAACAGCCTGTCTACTGACCGGATGTGGCCCCCAGGACACCCCCGTTCGGGTACCCCCGACGGGCCTTCCTGTCCGCCGGCCCGGTCGGCACTGGATCCCGCCGCGCCCTCCGCGAGCGATCGACTTCTCCATCTCGGTGCTCGACGAGGAGGGGAACCAGATTGAGAACCTGGTGGGTTGGGCCACCGCGGAGGCCGCAGAGGAGCATGCGCGATCACTTTCCGGGGTTGCGAGCTATCGGATCGTGTCGTGTCGGCGTATCGAGGCGCACTGAGCGCGCATAGAGAACATCCTTGAGTGACATATGTGTGCTGGTCGGCGCTACTCCGTCGAGGCGATCCGGTCAACCGCAGACCGATCGATTGCGCCAGAGTCCGATCGAACCGCAGAGAGGGCCCGGACGGGCGGGCGCAACGCGAGCGAACCGGGCGTCTGGCGGAAGGTCGCGGTCCGCTCCCTGGTCACGAAGACCTCCAGCGGCT
>NZ_JALKFU020000271.1 GCF_023242965.2 Frankia sp. AgKG'84/4 | reverse complement strand
ACGCACCGGCGGTCTGGCTGTCCCGGCGCGGGCTCGGTATCCGGGCGGTCGCGGGGTCGCGCTCCCCGACGGCCGTCGGGAGCAGGTTCGCGGCCGAGAACAGGTCGTCGTCAGGCCCCTCGGCGGCCCTCTCGTCGGGCGTCCTCGCCGCGGGCTTTTCGTCGGGCGTCCTCGCCGCGGGCTTCTCGGGACGTTGCGCCGCAGGCGGCGCGCCGCGCAGCAGTGCCTGCTCCTCGGCGGTGAGCCGGGTGCCGGCCGCGCGGGCCAGCGCCGCCGGGTCGGTGAACAGCGCGGTGAGCAGCCGCTGGGGCGTCAGCAGCGGCCACAGGGCGTTCAGCGCCGCCCGGACGACCTCGTCGGCCCAGAGGTCACGGGTGATCTGTCCGCGTTCCTCGGCGTCGAGCAGGCCGCCGGGGATCTGCTTGACGACCTGGGTGGTGAACTCGGCGAGCAGCTCGCGCAGGAACACCCCGCGGGCGAGGTTGTGCGGCCGGCGGCTGCGCCGCGCCCGGGTGCGCGCCCGGGTGACGGTGTCCGGGCGCAGCCGGAGCACATGATCGTCATAGCGGATGGTCTGCTCCCGGCCGGGCACCCGCTGGTGGTCGCGGACCGCGCCGGCGATGACGTCGGCCATCCGCGGGTCGCCCTTGAGGGTGGCCGTCTCGACCGGCTCGACGCCGGTCGCGTCGACCCCGGGGAACAGCCGGCTCGGCGTCGCGAAGACCACGCCGGTCTCGCCGAGGGAGGGCAGCACCTGATCGATGTAGCGCAGGAACACCGGGCTTGGCCCGACGATCAGCACGCCGGACTGATCGAGCCGGGCCCGGTCGTTGTAGAGCAGGTAGGCGGCGCGGTGCAGAGCGACCGCGGTCTTGCCGGTGCCCGGGCCGCCGTCGACGACGAGGATGCTGTTCGCCCGCGCCCGGATGACCCGGTCCTGCTCGGCCTGCAAGGTCGCGATGATGTCGTGCATCCGGCCCGTGCGGGGCGCGGCCAGCGCGCTCAGCAGCATCGAGTCGCCGGACTCGGCCATCGTGCCGGCCGCGGTGGTCTCGGCGGCACCCAGCGGATCGTCGGCGATGCCGGTGACCTCCCGGCCGCGGGTGCGCAGGTGCCGGCGGCGGATCAGGCCGTGCGGGTCGGCGAGGGTGGCGCGGTAGAAGGCGGTGGCGACGGGGGCGCGCCAGTCGACGAGGATCGGCTCCTGCTCGTCGTCGGACAGCCCGATCCGGCCGATGTAGGTGCGCCGCCCGTCATCGTGGTCCATCGCGCCGAAGCAGAGCCGGCCCTCGGCGCCGTCGAGGCGGGCGAGCCGGTCGGCGTGCGCGGCGGCGAAGACGTCCCGCTCGACGATCGACTGCGGGGTTCCGGTGCCGACCGCGAGGAGCACGCCCCGCAGCTGCCCGCGAGTGACCTCCCGGACCTCGTCCAGCCGGGCGTACAGCCTGTCCAGGTACGCCTGCTCACGGGCGCGCTCGACATCCTGCCTGGTCGGCACGGACGCTCCTCCCCGGTCTGGGTCGTTTCGGCACCGGTCGGCGGGGACCGACCGGTGGTGGACAGCTCGCGCACCCACGCGCGCCATCACACGGCGGCCGGACAGCTCACGCCGCGGCCGGGCGGGCGCCAGCGGGCGGCCGGGCGGGCTCGGGCGGGCACCCTGGCAGGTCCCTCGTCCGAACGCCCGACGGTGAGCCAGGAAGGTAGCAGCCGCGCGGCCGCCTACCCGCGCATCCTCCCGGCCCGCCGCGAGAACGTCGTGTCCGCGCAGGCCGCGCCGGTATCCGGCACCTGCTCCAGGTTACGGTTTCCCGCCCGGCAGGTGGAGTCCGTCATCCCGCGAACCGCGCCGAACGGGCACCCGCCGGTGGGGTTCACCGTCGTCCTCGGTCGTCCGGGCCGCTCGCGTCGCCCGAAGGGGCCGGGACGGGTCAGGTCGGGCCGGAGGTCGCCTGGAGCAGATCGGCCACGTCGTGTTCCAGGTGGACGCGGACGAGCGCCGCGACCAGACGCGGTACGTCGTTGCGCTCCACCAGCTCGACGAAGTCCTCCGAGCTGGTCGGCAGGCCGAGTTCGCCCGCCGTCCGCAGCACCCGTTCGTCCAGATAGGGCACGAGTTCGTCCCAGCCCGCCTGGGCCTCCCGGAGAAAGATGTCCGCGGCGACCGGGCCGATGCCCCTGATCCGCTGCAGTAGCTCCCGCTCGCGGTCGGGGGCGCAGTCGGCGGCCTCGCGCAGGTGCCGCACGTCACCGTCGTAGGCGTCAGACAGGTAGTGGCAGGCCTCCGCGAGCTGCCGGGAGGTGCTCTCGTCGTAGCGGGCATAGCCGTTTCGGTTCAGCACCGCGGTGCGCGCGGCCCAGGTGGCCTCCGCCATCGACGCGGCGTCGGTCCAACCGGCGTCCATGAGCGCGCGGCACGCCCGCACTGCCTCGCCGGCCCGGATACGGGCGCCGGCCAGCAGGGCGAAGACGGTCAGCCGGAACATCGCCTCGGCGGTGTCGGCGGGCACGTCGGCGCCGATCTCGTCGGCGAAGGTCCGGCCGTGCCGGGCGAGCAGTTCGGCGACCACCGCCTCGGTATCGGTTCCAGCCATGTCAAGGGGCTACCCGCGCAGCCGGCCGTCACTCCGCGCCGCGCCGCAGGCCGGTGCCGCCAAACCCCGCCATGCCCGACGGATCCGCCGGGACCGGCGAGACCGGCGGGACCGGCGAGACCGGCGAGACCGGCGAGACCGGCGAGACCGGCGAGACCGGCGGGACCGGCGGGACCGGCGGGTGCCACCCGGCTCTGCCGGCCCGGCCGTCGGTCCCCTACGCGGACTCCGTTCGGCGCATGAATGGCACGAGGCCGTCCCGCAGGCTGGAGGGGAGGTACGAGGAGAAGGGAGGCTGCATGCCCACCGAAGCAGCACACTCCGTATCACTCTCACTGTCCCCCGGTGTCGCCCGGGAGGTGGTCGCCGCGGCGGCCGCGGCGCCGTCCATCCACAACACCCAGCCCTGGCGGTGGCGGCTCGGCGCGGGCGGTCTCACCCTGTTCGCCGACGTTTCGCGCCGGCTCGCCGTCACCGACCCCGAGGGCCGTCAGCTGCTGCTGAGCTGCGGCGCGGCGCTGTGCAACGCCACGCTCGCCCTGCGGGCCCGCGGTCTCGTCCCGCGGGTCACGATCCTGCCCGACGGCGACGATCACCGCACCGATCCGCTGGCCACGATCATCCTCGCCGGGCAGCGTCCCGCGGACGACGCCGAACGGGCCCTCGCCGACGCGATCGGGCCGCGGCGCACAGACCGGCGGCCCTTCGATGGCCGGCCGCTGCCGGACGGCGCCGTCGCGCGGCTGCGTGCCGCCGCCGAGGTGCAGGGCGCCTGGCTGACCTCGCTGACCGATCCGGACCTACGCGTCCAGGTGAACGTCCTGCTGTCCCGGGCGGACTGGATCGAGCAGCACGATGCCGCCTATCTGCGGGAGCTCGCATCGTGGCTGCGTTCCGAACCGGCCCCGGACGGCGTCCCGTGCGGCGCGGTCGTGGCCGCCGGGGCGACGCGGCAGGCCGAGTTCCCGTTGCGCGAACTGAACCTCGCCGCCCTCGCGGACCCACCGCCGGCGTCGGAGGCGGGCGTGGAACGCCCCGGGGTGCTGCTCATCGGCACGGACGCGGACACCGCCGCCGACCGGCTGCGGGCCGGGGAGGCCATGCAGCGGGTGCTGCTCACCGCGACCTCGCTGGGCCTCGCCGCGTCGCCGATGTCCCAGGCGATCGACGTGGAGGGCCTGCGTGACCGGTTCCGCGCCGCCACCGGCGGCCTCGGGCAGGTCCAGATGATCCTTCGAGTCGGGCACGCGCCGGCCGGCGCCGAGCCGCTGGCCCCGACGCCCCGCCGGGGGGTCGACGAGATCCTCCAGCTGGCGGACTGACGCGGCGGTCCCGCGCGATCCGGCGCGGACAAGCCGGAAGGGGCGCGGGAATCTAGCGAAAACCGCCGAGATATGGGGTGTGGGGGTTCACGGGCGGGTTTGATGCTCTCAAGGTCGGTCGCCACGGCGGGGGCGCGAGACGTTCGGGGGCGTCCCGTCCCGCCGTGCGACCGGCCCGACCAGAGGGTTCGGACTTGGGGGCTGAGGGCGCCGGTTGGGGGCCGGTGGCACCGACGGGGGCGGTGTCCCCAGCCCCCAACCGGCGCTCAGCCTCCAACCGGCACTCAACCCCTGGCCGGCGCTCAATCCCCAACCGGCGCTCAGCCTGCGGTGGGTGTCGCCGGGACGGGCGTGGCGTCGACGCCGGTGCGGGCGCTGGCGTAGGCGACGCTGGCGTAGCTGTCCGCCGGCTGGCCGGCGGCGTTCACGCAGCGCACCGACACGGTGATCGGCTGCCCGCTGGCCGACGCTGGGGCGGCCAGGGCCGAGCAGCGGGCCGTCGGCTCGCCGTACGGCGTGACCTGGATCTGGTTCGCGTCCGTGCCGCGCGCGACCCCGGGGAATGTGACCTCGTAGCGGCCGATGGCGAGCCGGCGGACCTGGTTCACCGCCCCCGTGCTGTTCGCCGAATACCAGCCCCAGGCGTTCTCGGCCGGGCCGATCGGCGGCTGCTGGGTGGGGCCGCCCGGGCGGGTGACGCCGGTGAAGGCGTGCGCGAAGCTCGTCGCGTCCGTCGGTATCAGCGCGTGGCCACTGGTGTAGAGCAGCGCGAACGGGCTGTCCGTCGGGGTCGCGCCGTTGGCGCAGCCGACGAAGACCGACTGGCGGTCCTTCCCGACCACCCGGCCGAGCGCGTTGCAGCCGATCGGGCTGTCACCGGTTGCGTTGACCTGCAGGTTGTTACCGTTCTTCGCGAAGGCTGGACCGATGAGGTCGATCGTGTAATGGCCCGCGCCGACCCGGTGGATCTCGATCGTGCCCGGGCCGCTCACGCTGTAGGCGTCGGCGGGCTTCGCCGTCGCGGCCGAGGCGGCGTCCGCGTCGAGGCGCAGGTAGGCGTAGGCCCCGCCCGGTGACACGGCGGCGGCGTCGGGCACGTGGGTGAACATCGCCGAGAAGGCCGAGTCGACTGGGGTCCCGGCGGCGTCACGGCAGGTCAGGTCGACCTCCTCGGCCGTCCCGGCCGCGTCCCAGCGCACGACATGGCAGGACGCGACCTGGCCCGTGTCGGTGCCCGCCCGGTCCAGCGCGGTCACCAGCGGCACGCCCCGCCCTCCGGGCACCGCGATGCCCGGGAAACTCACCCGGTAACTTCCCGTCGCCCGGTGCACGACCGTGACCCGCGCCGAGGCGCCCGATCCCCCGGCCGTCATCCAGCTCCCCGAGCTCTGGGCGGCGGTGATCGGCGTCGAGGCGCCGATCTGGATGTCGGGCGAGGTGAGGCCGGCGAACCCCCACACGGGCGTGGTGGCGGTGTCGGCGGGCCTCGTCGCCGCGCCGCTGCCGGCGGCCGAGTTCGTCGCCGTCGGCGGGTCGCCGCCGTCCGAGCAGGCCGCCAGCGCCAGCAGCGCCGTGGCGCAGCCCAGCACGCCGACCACGCGGGCGACACGGCCCGCGGTTCCCAGCATCGTGTGACTCTCCGTCCCAGGACCAATCGGTCCCAGGACCGACCGACGATTCCGACGAGACGACCATGGCACACCGCGAGCGGCTGGAGTCCATCCGGATCTGCCCAAAACCTGTCAGGCCTCGGACAGCGCTGTCCGCCCCGAGTCACCGTACGGTGGTCCGGCAACGGAGCCATCTCGCCTAAGATTCACCCAGGTGGTTCGCCATGCGGGCGGATCGGGACACCACGAAACGGTCAACGGGTCGGTGCGCGGCACCGGCGGGGTCACGCGGCGGCGCCGCGGCCCGCGGGGGCGCCGTCGGCGCGAGGCAGTCAGGGGAACAGCTCGATGACGTCATCGGATGCCAGCGTGGCGGCAAAGTCAGTCCCGCTCGGTCCGGACGATCCCCGCCAACTCGGTACCTACACCCTGCTCGGCAAGCTGGGCCAGGGCGGCATGGGCACCGTCTACCTCGGCCGCTCGCAGCGGGGCCGACTTGTCGCGATCAAGGTGATCCGGACGGAGGCGGTCGGCAACGCCGAGTTCCGCGCCCGCTTCCGACTCGAGGCCGAGACGGCGCGGCGCGTCGCCCGGGTCTGCACCGCCGAGGTCCTCGACGCCGACCCGGACGCCGAATGGCCGTTCATCGTCACCGAGTTCATCGAGGGCGAGACGCTGGCGAGCTACGTCAAGCGCAACGGCCCGCTCGCCGACGCGAACCTGGAGCAGCTTGCCGTCGGCGTCGCCGCTGCGCTCACCGCGATCCACAGCGCCGGCATCGTGCACCGCGACCTCAAACCCGCCAACGTCATCCTCTCCCCGTTCGGCCCGCGCGTCATCGACTTCGGGATCGCCCGCACCGCCGACGAGGGCAGCGGCCTGACCGGCGACCTCCAGCAGCTCGGCACCCCGGCGTTCATGTCCCCCGAGCAGATCGAGAGCCGCCCGATCTCCTCGGCGGTCGACATCTGGGCCTGGGGCGGCCTGGTCGCCTTCGCCGCCACCGGCCACTACCCGTTCGGCGAGGGCTCCGCGCAGGTGCTGCTCTACCGCGCGCTGCACGAGGAGCCCCGTCTCGACGACGTCGACCCGGCGCTACGCCCGATCGTCTGGCTCTCGATGCGCAAGGACCCGGCTGGCCGCCCGTCGGCCCAGCAGCTCATGCTCCGTCTGCTCGGCGACCCCTCGGGCACCGGCCCCGAGGCCGCCCCCGCGGTCAACCCCGAGGACGTCACCAACGTCCTGCAGGGCTGGCAGCTGCCAATTCCCGGCCCCGGTGCCACCGGCCCGACCGGCACCGGCGGCTACACCGCCGGCCCCGACGACGCCACCCGCCTACCTGGTGGCCCCGGCGGCTACACCGCGGGCCCCGAC
>NZ_JALKFU020000270.1 GCF_023242965.2 Frankia sp. AgKG'84/4 | reverse complement strand
GTTCGTGGCCGCGTGGAATAATCACCGGTGGCACCATCGGGATCGCCCGTGCGGGCGATGTTTCGACTCGCGCCGCGGGGGCCCCCCCCCCCCCGCCCCCCCGCCCGCGGCCCCGGCCGGCCGGCACCGACTCCGGGTCGACCGCCGGGCCAGGGCCGCCGGGCGAAGCTGCGCCTCTCCAAGATCAACCCGCTCACGGTGACCCGGCTGAGCTTCGCCTTCTCGCTGTGCGTGTTCGTCGTTCTGCTCGTCGCGGTCGCCGTCCTCTGGTTCGTGCTGAACTCGATCGGCGTGTTCGACAGCGTCAGCGACGCCGCCGACACGCTCACCGACAGCAGCGCCAGCAACGTCCGGACCTGGCTCTCCTTCGGCCGCGCGATGGAGATCAGCCTGCTCGTCGGCGCGATCAACGTCATCCTGATGACCGTGCTGGCGACGCTCGGCACCCTGCTCTACAACCTCTGTGCGGAGATGATCGGGGGCATCGAGCTCACCCTGAGCGACCAGTAGCGCGAACGGAGGCGCTGGTTCCCACCCTGGCGCCCCCGTGCTGTATGGTTGCAGTCGTTGCCCGGACCTATAGCTCAGTCGGTTAGAGCGCTTCCCTGATAAGGAAGAGGCCGGTGGTTCAAGTCCACCTAGGTCCACTCGAGCTGGATTCCCCTGTTCGTCGCCCTTTGGGCGTCTTCCCGGGGGCCGTTATGTTGGCCGGGGGGGGCGTCCCCCCGAACCCCCCGAGTGTGGCGTGGCTGTCTCTTCAGGTGGTTTAGGGAGACGGCCTTTCCTTGGTGGGCTTTGGTATTTTTTGGTTTTTTCTTTGGTTCATCTTGGTGGTGTGGTGGGTTTCGGGGTGGCGGGGTGGGCGGTGCGGCGAGGTAGGGGGCTGTCCACTTTTACTTGGTAGCGCCGCTTTTCTGGAATTTTTGTTTCGGGGGTGTCCTGACTGGAATGGGCACGGTCTCCGTAGGGGCGCAGTGCCGTTTTTTCGTTGATGTCCGCTGCCATCTCGGCGGCCCGGGGCCGTTCCTGCGGGGGTGGCACAATTATCCAGCCCTCCCCTATCAGCTGGGCTAGTTCCGCCATCACCGGATAGAGACCCCGGCCCACCGCGAAGGCCAGATCACGGCAGGTGCGCCGGCCGTTCGCGTGGGCCAGCAGAGCGGCGAGGCCCGGGGCCACGGCACGGGCCGGTGGCCGGGTGGCGAGCCGCGGCCGGCTGTGCGGCATCAGCCCGAGACCATCGCGCCACCGGCCGGCGTTCGCCAGCTGCCGCATCGTCTCGCGCACGGCCCACGCGACCTCGATCCCCGGCGATACGGGCAGCGCCGGCGCCAGGAACCCGGCGCCCGCCGGTTCGACGAACACCGATTCCGCCAGCGGCCGCCCGCCCAGCGGGCCGCCTGCGCTGATCTCAGCGCCCTGGGCGGTGGCCAGCGCGAACAGGCCGTCCATCGTTGCTGTGCGGGTGAGGACCTGCACGCCCGCGCTGCCCAGCAGGCCGCGTTCGATCAGCGCCTCCGCCAGCCGCCCGGCGGGGGCGGCCGCGGCGAGGACCGCGGCCCACTGCGCCTCGCGGACCCGACCGGAACGCAGCAGCAGCGACTCGGGGCCCGGCGCCGCGGAAGTCGCGGCATCGATGATCAGACCGTCGCGAAGGACGATCCGACCGCTCGCCCCACCCCTGACGTGAATGCTTCCGGTGAATGCGGCGGCAGCCTGCCGGCGAATCGTGGCCAGGAGGAGATCGATACCCGCTGGAACCCCCCGACCGGCCGAGGCGACGGGAGGCGATGACGTATCCGTCTTCTCCCCCCGGGGTGGACCGGTGGTGGAAGAAAGGGGGCTCCGCGTGATGTCTGTCTCATGCGTCATGATGTCGTCCTCGAAGTGACAATCAGTTGGTGCAAAGGTACGGTCATCCTGACCTACAGGATAGGCCCGCCTACGTGCACCCCGATAGGAAAAGGCGCGGCGACCCCAGGTGGGTAATCCGGTCAAAGGCTGGATGGGAGCATCATGGATATTGAGACCGCGCTCAAGGAAGCAATGACGATCGACGGTGCTATTGGCGCCTCGCTCGTCGATGGTGAGAGCGGAATGATGCTGGGTTCCGCCGGCGGCGGCCGCGACCTCGATCTCGAGGTCGCCTCGGCGGGTAACACCGAGGTCGTGCGGGCCAAGGCGCGCACGATCGGCGCGCTGGGGATCGCCGAGGAGATCGAGGACATCCTCATCACCCTCGACGGGCAGTACCACCTGATCCGGCTGCTGCACCATGGCGGCAACCAGTTGTTCTTCTACCTGGCGTTGGACCGGTCCCGGGCAAACCTCGCGCTTGCCCGGCTCAGCCTGCGCGGCCTCGCGCGGGCCCTCGACCTGTGAGGACGCACCGGTCCGTCGGCCGACGCGCTCCACGCGACCCGTCCTGCGACCACTGCCCGCTTCGCGGCACCTGAGAAGAGGCTTCGATGTCCACAACCACAACCACAACCACAACCACAGTCACCGACGCCGTGCTGGTCGAGCTGCGCGCCCTGCGTGACGAGGTGCCCGGCGTCACCGGCGGCGCCGTCGCCTCGGCCGACGGTCTGCTGATCGCGTCGGACGCCGAGAGTGCGCGGCCCGAGGTTCTCGCCGCGATGGCCGCGGCGGCGCTGGGCCTGGGCCGCTCCACCGGGCAGGAGGCCGGGCTGGGAGCGCTGCGCGAGGTCGTCACCCGGTGCCAGGGCGGTCACGTCATCGTCCACGCGGTCGGGGAGACGAGGCTGCTCGTCGTCCTGGGCGACGAGGGCCTCGACCTCGACCGGCTGCGCCGTCACGCGGCACCGGTCGTGGCCCGCCTGGGCAGCGTGCTCGCCGCCTGAACGCCCCGCCGGAACGCGCGTCAACCGGGCGCGCCCTCCTGTGGATAACTCCGAATGGCCCGGCCAGGTGATGCGCCCCGGCCTGGACATGTGTTCGAATGCCGACATGCCTCCGTGTTCGCTGTGTGGCCACACGTGGTCATATCACCACGGATCCGGCCTGATGTCGCCGTGGGTAACCTGTGTTGCCGATTCGGTCGGGTGTTACTGCCGGCGCACCGTCGAGGAGGCGCACGCGGAGATGGCCGCCGGCGCCGAGCCGACCTGTGTCACCTGTGGGCAGCGTCCGGCCGAGGACACGCAGTGCCGGGCCTGCCGAGAGGAACGGCAGCGCCGCGCGGCAGAGGAGTTCGCGCACTGGTGGGCGCAGCTGCGCCGCGGCCGGCGGCCCGGCCACGCGCACCCGCCCTGACCGCCAGCAGGATCGCCCGGACGATACTGACGGGTCGCCGCGCCCGACCGGGCGAAATCCGCCTTGTCGCGGCCGGTCCGTCGCGGATCACCGCAGGGGTCTGCCAAGCTCGTACCACTGCAAGTCGCAGCATCGGCGGCGGCTCGGAGCCGCCCAGCCGGGCGGTGGGCGGGCCGGCCGGCGTCAGGTCCCCGTCCCGCACGGGCGTGCCGCCGGTTGGATGGAGGGAGAAGCTCGCCATGGCCTCGCGTACCGGAGGGTCCGACGCGGCGGGGGAGAAGCGGGACCTTCGGGTCCGGCTGCTCGGAGAGCCCATCGACGACTATCCGACGCTCCCCCCGGAGGTGGGGCGCGGCACCGTCCGGCGCATCACCGTGGTCGGCGAGGCCATCCTGGCCCGCCCCTGCCGTGCGGTGACCGAGTTCGGCACCCCCGCGCTCGCCGCCCTCATCGACGACATGTTCACGACGATGTACGTCGCGGAGGGAGTCGGGCTCGCCGCGAACCAGATCGACGTCGACGCCGCCCTGTTCGTCTACGACTGCACCGACGAGGACGGCGTCCGGCACGTGGGGCACCTCGCCAACCCGGTGCTGGAGGACCCCGACCCCGACGACCGTCGGCTGGAGAAGGGCGACGAGGGCTGCCTGTCCGTTCCCGGCGCCTACATGGAGGTCGCCCGGCTCGAACGCGCCGTCGTGCGCGGCCAGGACCAGACCGGCGCGCCGGTGCGCCTCGAGGGCACCGGCTACTTCGCCCGCTGCCTGCAGCACGAGACCGACCATCTGGGCGGCGGTCTCTACCTCGACCGGTTGTCCAGCCGCGGCCGCCGCAAGGCGCTCAAGGAGATGGACGAACGGTCCGACGAGGTGTTCGCCCGCCGCGCCGAACTCGCCGCGACCCTGGGCCGCTAGCCGGCTAGGTTTGGTATCGCCCGGTACGGGGCTGTGGACAACGCCGGGTGCGGCGCGGAGGGGAGGCGGCGGTGGACACCGCGCTGCTGCGGATCGCCGAAGAGGCGACGGGCTTCATGCCCGAGCCGGAGGGGCTGGCGCTGTACGAGGCCGCCTCCCGGGTGCCGGCGGGCGGGTTGATCTGCGAGGTCGGCACCTACTGCGGCAAATCCACCGTCTATCTCGCCGCCGCGGCGCGGGTGGCGGGCGCCGCGGTGGTCACCGTCGACCATCACCGTGGATCCGAGGAGAACCAGCCGGGCTGGGAGTGGCACGACACGTCCCTTGTCGACCCGCGCACCGGCCGGCTGGACACCCTCCCGCACCTGCGCCGGACGCTGGAGTCAGCCCGCGTCGAGGATGTCGTGACGGCCGTGGTGGGCCGCTCCGAGCAGGTCGGGGCCTGGTGGTCCACCCCGGTCGCGATGCTGTTCCTGGACGGCGGGCACACCGAGGCCCAGGCCCAGGCCGACTACGAGGCCTGGGCGCGCCACGTCCGCCCCGGCGGGCAACTCGCCGTCCACGACGTGTTCCCCGACCCGGCCGATGGCGGGCAGGCGCCCTACCACGTGGTGCTGCGCGCCCTCGCCGAGGGATTCCTGGAGGAGTCCCAGGTGGGCTCCCTGCGGCTGCTACGCCGCGCCGGCTGACGCACAGCCGCACGCCGACGCCAGCTCGGCCACCGCAACCGGCCGGGGGCCGAGCTGGAACGTCCTGCCGCCGCCGGCCGGCTGGTATCGGCCGGCCGGCAGGTCATCGCCGCGGAAGACCCGTTCGGTGACGCCGCCGGCGATGGTGTCCACGGCGAGGATCACCGCCGCCGAGGTCCACGTCGACTGCTCGACCGGCCAGAACACCTGGTCCCGGAACTGCCAGCCGGTCCAGTAGCCGCCGCCCGGCACCCGCAGGTGCTGCATGTCGGAGACCAGCTTGGCCGCCGCCGCCGACTCGCCGACCAGGTGCAGGGCGATCGCAAGCTCGCAGGTCTCCGCCCCGGTGACCCACGGCTCGTCCGACACGCAGCGGATCCCGAGGCCGTCGACGACGAACAGGTCCCAGCGGTGGTCGGAGAGCCGGGCCCGGCCGGCGGCGCCCCGCAGCGCCCCGCCGATCACCGGGTAGTACCAGTCCATCGACCAGCGGTCCCGCACTTCGAAGTACTCGGGGTGGCTGACCAGCGCGTGCTCCAGCGCAGCGGTCGCCGTCTCCCACGCCGGCGGTATCTCACCGACGAGGGCGGCGAGCGCCATCCCGCAGCGCAGGCTGTGCAGGGTGCTGGAGCAGCCGGTGATCAGCGCCTCGTGGTGGGCGCTTCCCTCGACGGAGCGGGCCCACCAGATCTGCCCGGTCGGTGCCTGCAGGCCGACGACGAAGTCGAGGGCCCGCCGCAGGACCGGCCAGATCTCGGCGACGAACGCCCGGTCGCCGGTGACCAGCCACCGGTGCCAGGCCGCGGCCGCGATGTAGGCGCACTGGTTGCTCTCGGCGTGCGCCTCCGTGACCACGCCGGCCACGGTCTTCGCCGGCCAGGAGCCGTCGGAGCGCTGGTTGCGGCGCAGCCAGGCCCAGGCGGCGTCGGCGGCGGCCCGATGGCCCCCGAGGTCGAGAGCCATCGCGCACTCGAGGTGATCCCAGGCGTCGGTGTGCCCGCCGGGGAACCACGGGATGGCCCCGTCGGGTTCCTGCGCGGCGGCGATCGCGGCCGCGGTCGCGGTGAGCGCCTCGGGGGTGAGCACCGGAGCAGACTCAACGGGCCGCACGCGTTACCTCCTGTTTCCGTAGGTAAAGCACGTAGCTCTTGCCGAGCACCGGGTTCAGGGCGCGTTCGGTGAGACGGGTAAGCGCTGGTCGGCGCATCATGTCCCACACCAGCAGGCGGTGGTAAAGACGCGTCGCCGGATGGTCGTCGTCATGGACACCGACGAGACAACGCAGCCACCAGTACGGGGCGTGCAGCGCGTGGGCGAAGTGGGCACCCACCGGTTCGAGGCCCACCGCCGCCAGCCGCTCGCGCAGCTCCGGGCGCCGGTAGATGCGCACGTGGCCACCCTCGACCGAGTGGTAGGCGGTGGACAGACTCCAACAGACTTGTTCCGGCAGACGGTTGGGGACGGTGACCGCTACCCAGCCGCCTGGGCGCACCACCCGCGCAATCTCCGCCATCGCCGCCGTGTCGGCCGGTAGATGTTCGAGGATCTCCGCGGCGATGACCCGGTCGAAGGTCGCGTCGGCGAACGGCAGGGCGAGCGCGTCACCGCGCACCCCGCCGGCCTTCGCGGCCGCCGGGGCCTCGCCGTCCTCGGCCATCGCCCACAGCATCGCGTTCACCCCCCGGACCTCGTCCAGGGAGTAGTCGAGCGCGACGACGTCGGCACCGCGCCGGAACGCCTCGAAGGAGTGCCGACCGGCGCCGCAACCAAGATCGAGCAGGCGGCAGCCGGCGGGCACGGGGAACAGATCGAAGTCGACAGTCAGCATGGCGGCGGTGCTCAGCCGGCCAGCGTCGGCGAGCCGGGCGGCACCGTGCTCGCCGCCGGGGCCGTGCTCGCCGCCGGGGCCGAGCCCGCCTGGGAGATCACCGGTGCCGGTGCCGGGCCGCTCGACCAGACGGTCGGCAGCTTCGTCGCCCACGACGAGGCGGCGTCCGGATGGGGAGTGCTCGGCGTGCCGCCGAGGGCCGCGATCCGCTCGGCATACCAGGCC
>NZ_JALKFU020000026.1 GCF_023242965.2 Frankia sp. AgKG'84/4 | reverse complement strand
CAGCCGGTACGGCGCGAGCCAGCCGGGTGGTCTGAGGCTGCCGGTGCTCGACCAGGCCGCGCCGTCGCGGGTCGTCACGATGACCACGCCGCACGGCGTGCTCACGGGCCGGAGCAGGCCGCTGCCGTCGAGGACGCCGCCGCCGGGCGGGCCCAGGTCGGCGTCGGGGTCGTCGGCGTTGTCGATGACGAGCAGCCACGGCCGGTCGAGGGCGTCGAGCAGCCGCCAGAGCAGGTCCGGGAGGCTGCCCTGGGCGAGCTGGTGCTGGGAGGCACCCAGTTCGACGGCGAGCGCGGTCATGGTCGCCGTCACCGTGCCGGGCCCGGCGGCGTTGATCCACCAGGTTCGCACGCCCCGGTCGAGGGCTCGGGCGGCGACGGTGAGCGCGACGGTGCTCTTGCCGACGCCGCCGAGACCATGCAGGACGTGGACCCGGCAGGTGTCCCTGGTCGGACCGTCACCGGTGACGCGGGCGGTGCCCACGGCATCGGCGGCATCGGCGGCATCGGTGTGGTCGGTGGTGTCGGTGGTGTCGGTGGTGTCGGTGGCGCCGGGGGGCTGGTGCGGCCCGGCCGGGGCCGGGAGCGCGGTGGTGAGCCGGTCGAGGAGGTCGCCACGCCCGCGGATGACCCCCAGGCCCTCGAGGCGGCCGACGGGCGGCCGGAGCGTGAGGTTCGCCCGCTCGGCTCCGCCCGCGGCGACACCGTCGCTGTCCGTACCCGTCCCGCTGGAGTCCTGGTTCGGCTGGACGGGCGGTGCGGCGCCGCCCACCGGGCCGCTGAGCGGGCGTCCGGCACTGCCCTTGGTGACGGTTCGGCGATGGCGGCGGGCCCGCATCCACGCCGCCACCCACGCGTGCACCTCCGCCGGGCTGGTGACCCCGCAGGCCCGCAGCATCCCCGGCACAAGATCGGCGGGCTTGAGTCCGGGCAGGTGGGCGCCGCTGAAGTACCCACCGGCGGTGCTGGGCGGAATGCCGACGGCCTTGGCGACGTCGCGCACGCTGAGCCCCGCCCGCACCCGGACAGCGGTCAGCGCACGGCCGAACTCCTCGCAGGTGGTGACCGTCGCGGGGTCGATCTCTTCGGACACGCGCGTACCTCGTACTGGCTGAGGAACAGGTCGGAGGTGGATCAGGCGACCAATCTTGCCCTGACATGGCGACTGTGGGTAGACGCGTCCGATGCCGGACATCCCAGTTTCGTCACGGAAACGGTATGTAACGGCCGCCGGCCGGCTCCGGTGGGCGAGGCGTCGGCCCTGCACCGTCGATCCGCGGCGGGCATGCGAAACTGGCGGCGGGCCAGAGCCGGGTTCTCGTCGGCGGGGGAGGAATCATGGCGCCGACGGCTCCCGAGCGGCCAGCGCGGGACGAACCACCCGCCGCGCACGCGGCGGCGGCGGCCACCGGGAGCGTCGGACACGTCATCGTGGCAGGCCTCGGTGGGCTGGGTGTCCGCCTCGCGGAGCAGCTCCGGGACTCCGGTGTCACGGTCGTCGGCGTCGACGACCGGCTCACCGCCACCGCCCGCCGGCGCCTCGAACGGTCCGGCGTGCGCGTGCTGGTGGAGAGCCCGCATGCCGACGAGGTGCTGCGCGATGCCGGGATCGCCACGGCCCACGCCGTCGTCCTCTGTCACGAGACGGACCTCGCCAACCTGGAGACCGCGCTGGTCGCCGCCGAGGTCGCCCCCGGCGTCCGGCTCGTCGTCAGCGTCAACAACGCGCAGCTCGGTGACCAGCTCGCCGACGCGTTCGACCAGGTGCGGGTGCTCAACCTCGCCGAGCTCGCCGGGCCCAGCTTCGTCGAGGCGTGCGTGCGCTCCGACGTCACGCACGCGTTCACGATGGGGACCCGCGCGGACGCCGAGGTGTTCGCGGTGATCGAGGAGGAGATCACCGGCCGGGCGGCCTTCCGGACCCGTTACGGCGACCTCACCCCGATCCTGCTGCGCCGCGCCGGCTCACGCGACGCCGAGGTGTGCCCGCCGCGCGACACCCCACTGCGCCCCGGCGACCGGCTGACCGTGATCGGCCGGCTCGCCGAGTTCGACGACCGGGGGATGACCGTGTCGGGCCTGCACGACGCGCGGCTGTTCGCCGAGCTCGGCGACGGTGACGCCGGGCCGGCGTCGGCGGCGCGGGCCCGGCGCGGCACCACGGCCCGGATCCGCGAGTTCGTCGCGATGATCCGCGGTGAGCTCGACCGGCCGTTCCGGCTGGCGCTCGGCGCCGTGTTCACCCTCATGATCGTCAGCACGATCGTCCTGTCGCTGACCTACGCCGCGAACAACGCGGCCGCCCCGCCCGACTTCGGCCCGCTCGACGCGCTCTACCTCACCGTCGAAACGATGGTCACGGTCGGGTACGGCGACTACAACTTCGGCGCGGCCGACGAGTGGCTGCAGGTCTTCGGGATCGCCCTGATGCTGCTCGGGGCGCTGTCGATCGCGGTCGTGTACGCCTTCATCACCAACGTGATCATCAGCCGGCGCCTGGAGCGGGCGATGGGCCGCGGCCGGGCCGGGGCGGTGCGCGGGCACGTCATCCTCTGCGGCCTGGGCTCCGTCGGCGTCGCGACCATGGACGGGCTGCTGCGCGCCGGGCGGCAGGTCGTCGTCATCGAACGGGACGAGAACAACCGGTACCTGCCGGTCGCCCGGGAACGCGGCGTGCCGGTGATCCTCGGCGACGGCACCGTCCGCGCCACCCTGCTCGAGGCCGGTCTCGCCCATGCGAGGACGATCGCCGCGCTGACCAGCGACGGCGTGGCGAACCTGGAGACCGTGCTCTCGGCGCGGGAGGCGCATGACGAGCTGCGCGGCACCCGGGCCGCCCGGGAGCTCGCGCGCCGCTCCGGCGGGCGTTCCTACGGCCGGACCGGCGGGGGCCGCCGCGACGACGGGCGGCACCTGGCGGACCTGCGGGTGGTGCTGCGGGTCGTCGAGTCGTCGATGGCCGACGAGGTCGAGCGACGCTTCGGCATCCACACCGCCCGCGACGCCGCCGCGCTGGCCACCCCCTACCTCGTCGGGGCGGCGCTGGGCTACGACGTGATCAGCGCCTTCTACGTGCAGCGCACGCCGTTCCTCGTCGCCCGGATGATCGTGCGCGCCGGCGGCGGACTCGCCGGTCCGACGCTGCGCGAACTGTCCACCGGGACCAGGGTGCTGGCCGTGACGACCGCGGCGAGGGACGAACCCGACTACCGTCCCGGCCGGCACACCCGGCTGCGCTCCGGCGACAAGCTGATCGTCGTCGGCCCGGTCGGCGGGATCGTCGACATGGTGCGCCGCAACCAGCGGCCCCCCAACCCGCCGACGGGTGAACCGGAGCTCCGGGCACCCCGGCCGGAGCCGTCTCAGGCCAGGCCGTCGGGCGGATAGGGGGCGAACGTGCCGCGGTTGGCGTCCAGCGCCAGGGCGCGGCCGATCTGCGGGAACGCCCGCTGCGCGCAGCCGACCCGTTCGCAGACCTTGCAGCCGATGCCGATCGGCACCGCGGCCGCCGGATCGTCCAGGTTCAGCCCGGTCGAATACACCAGGCGATGGGCCTGGCGCAGTTCGCAGCCCAGCCCGATCGCGAACGTCTTACCCGGCCGGCCAAACCGGCCATAGCCACTGCTCACCGTGCGGGCAATCCAGAAGTAGCTGCGCCCGTCCGGCATCGTCGCTATCTGGGTGTGAATCCGGCCGGGCGCGGCGAGCGCCTCGTAGACATTCCACAGCGGGCAGGTCCCACCGGCCCGGGAGAAATGGAATCCGGTGGCGGACTGCCGTTTCGACATGTTCCCGGCCCGGTCCACCCGGATGAACGAGAACGCGACGCCCCGGGCCCGCGGCCGCTGCAACGTGCTCAACCGGTGGCAGATCGTTTCGAAGCCCATGCCGAAATACCCGGAAAGCCGTTCGACGTCATAGCGGAAACGTTCCGCGGTGGCGTGGAACGCCTGGTACGGCAGGATCAGCGCGGCGGCGAAGTAGTTCCCGAGGCCGATCCGGATCAGCGTGCGCGCCGCCGGGCCGCTGGGCAGGCCCTCGTCGGTCAGCCGGGTGATCAGCCCGTCGAACTCGGTGAACCCGAGCTGCAGGGCCAGCCGAAACGCCCGCTGGCCGGGGTTCAGGTGCCGCGAGAGGGTCAGCACCCGCGTCCGCGGGTCGAACCGGTGCAGTTCGTCCGCGCCGAGATCGCGGTCGTCGGGCGCGGGATCGCGGATGTGCACGCGCACGCCGTGGTGGGCGAGCCGGTCGGTGAGGACGGTGAGCAGCCGGCCGGGGGACAGGCCGATCTCGGCGGCAAGCCGTTCGGCCGCCTCGTCGAGGTCACCGATGTAGTTCTGCCGCTGGTAGAAGAAGTCCCGGACCTCCTCGTCGGGCATCGGCGCCGGCGCGGGGCCGGCCGGTTCCGGGCCGCGGGCGCCGGTGAGCGCGGCGAGGCGCTCGCCCGCCTGCCGGTAGCGCCGGTGCAGGGTGATCAGTGCGTGGGCGCCGCGCGGCATCTGCTCGGCCAGGGCGACCGCGTCCGCCTCCGGGACGGCCAGGCCGAGGGTGGCGTCGGAGAAGACCTCGCGGACCTCGGCGATGAGCCGGGTGACGTCGCGGGCGGCGAAGAAACCGGCGTCGACGCCGAAAGTCTCGGTGATACGCAGCAGGACCGGGACGGTGAGCGGCCGGGAGTTGTGCTCGATCTGGTTCAGATAGCTGGGCGAGATGTCAAGCAGCCGGGCCAGCTCCACCTGGCTCATCGCCCGCTCCTCGCGCAGTTCCCGCAGCCTGGTCCCGACAAAGGTCTTCTGCATCCGTTCCTCCTGGGAAGGAGGATAGTACGACCGATGCCAAGGCACCATTTACAGGATTCGCGCATCCGCCGCCGAAGATTAGCAGGACTTGGCTGATTGGGCCGGTCGACCCGGTGGAATGGCTGTGTCAGCTTCTCCAGGTGAGGGTCGTCCGCCGGGGGCGGGTCATCCTCGCCATTGCGGACCCACGCGTAAGGGGAGATCGACATGGCCGAGACGACAGCGACGACGGCGACCACCGCGGCGACTGCGAGAGCCGGGGCGAAGCGTGCGGCCGGGGCGCCGCGGGCGGCGCGTAGCCGGGCCGCCGACGAGCTGGCGCGGCGCTGGGCTGCCGACCCGCGCTGGGCGGGCGTCGAACGCGGCTACAGCGGCCGGGAGGTGATCCGGCTGCGCGGCAGCGTCGTCGAGGAGCACACGCTGGCCCGCCTCGGCGCCGAGAAGCTGTGGCGGCTGCTGCACGAGAACGACTACCTCCACGCCCTCGGCGCGCTCACCGGCAACCAGGCCGTGCAACAGGTCAGGGCGGGGCTCTCGGCGATCTACCTGTCCGGCTGGCAGGTCGCCGCCGACGCGAACCTCGCCGGCCAGACCTACCCGGACCAGAGCCTCTACCCGGCGAACTCGGTGCCCGCGGTGGTCCGGCGGATCAACAACGCGCTGCTGCGCGCCGACCAGATCACCTGGTCCGAGGACGCCCCCGGCGCTCCCGACTGGCTCGTGCCGGTCGTCGCCGACGCCGAGGCCGGTTTCGGCGGCGTCCTCAACGCCTACGAGCTGATGACCGCGATGATCGCCGCCGGCGCCGCCGGCGTGCACTGGGAGGACCAGCTCGCCGCCGAGAAGAAGTGCGGCCACCTCGGCGGCAAGGTGCTGATCCCCACTGGCCAGCACATCCGCACCCTCGACGCCGCGCGGCTGGCCGCCGACGTCGCCGACGTCCCCACCCTGATCATCGCCCGCACCGACGCACAGGCCGCCACCCTGCTCACCAGCGACGTCGACGAGCGCGACCACCCGTTCCTCACCGGCGAGCGCACCGCCGAGGGATACCACCGCGTGTGCGCCGGCCTCGACCCGTGCATCGCCCGCGGCCTGGCCTACGCGCCGCACGCCGACCTGCTGTGGATGGAGACCTCCACCCCCGACCTTGACGTCGCCCGCCGGTTCGCCGAAGGGATCAAGGCGCGCTACCCCGACCAGATGCTCGCCTACAACTGCTCGCCGTCGTTCAACTGGCGGGCCCACCTCGACGACGCGACCATCGCCAAGTTCCAGCGCGAGCTCGGCCACATGGGCTACCGGTTCCAGTTCATCACCCTCGCCGGCTTCCACGCCCTGAACCACTCGATGTTCACCCTCGCCCACGGCTACGCCCGCGAGGGCATGACCGCCTACGTCGACCTGCAGGACCGCGAGTTCGCCAGCGAGGCCGACGGCTACACCGCCACCCGCCACCAGCGTGAGGTCGGCACCGGCTTCTACGACCTGGTCAGCACCGCCATCAACCCGACCAGCGACACCGTCGCCCTGCGCGGCTCCACCGAGGAAGCCCAGTTCACCAGCACCGCCCGCCACTGACGACGATCGCCGCCGGCGGGACGCCTCGCAGCCTGGGCGCAGACGCTAATTAACCCGATTGGTGCGATCCGTGACAGGGTGGAGTCATGAGAGAGTGCCAGGGTCCGGATCAGGATCGCCGTCCGCAGGCCGAGGGCGTTCCCGCCGGCCGGCTGGCACCGTCCTGGGACTTCTTCCTCTCCTACACCGCCGTCGACCGGCAGTGGGCGGAATGGATCGCCTGGCACCTCGAAGCGGCCGGCCTGCGGGTGCTGGTGCAGGCCTGGGACTTCGTCCCGGGCGCGAACTGGGTCGCGGGCATGCAGCGGGGCGTCGCCGAGGCCGACCGCACGATCGCGGTGCTCTCACCGGCCTATCTACGTTCGGTGTACGGACAGGCGGAATGGCAGGCCGCGGTCGCCGCCGACCCACTCGGCTTCGAAAGCAAACTCGTCCCGATCCGGATCGCCGACTGCGACCGCCCCGGCCTGCTCGCCCAGATCGTCTCCTTCGACCTGTTCGGCCTGTCAGCACAGGCCGCGACGGCCCGCCTGCTGGAACAGGTCACGGCACTGCGGGCGGGCCGGGCAAAGCCACCGGTACCGCCGGCATTCCCCGGCCCGTCACCTGACATGGATGCGCCATGACCCGTCGCGCACCTCCTTGCCGCTCTGGAATCGATCGGTCCACTGGGTATGGATCTTGCTCACGACCTGCCCGGCCATGGCATTGACGATCTGCGGAGGTACCGCGAAGCCGATGTTCGAGAGGATGAGAGTCGTTTCGACCTGGCCGTCGAGAACCCACCCAAAACTGTAGTGCAGATCGACCTTGCGGGCCGTGCCGGTGATGGTGACCGGCCGTCCGCGCGACCACACCTGCGGCCACGCTGCCCGGCAGGCGGCGTGACCCCGCCTTTTCCGTGAGGCTCGGAGTAGTCGGACGGCGTAGCCTGCAGCGATCACGGCGATCCCGCCGTCTATTCCGTCGCGCTCGATCAGGTTCCCGGCGTGGTCGTAGATGAACGTGATGTCGGGGGTCGTGTCCGAGTACTCGATTTTCGTGAGGCGGTCGTTGTTGGTGTGGCCGGCTGTCCTCCGGACTGCCCGGCTTGTCACGGGCGGCGGCTCACCGTCCGGCCGGACGGCCTCAAGCGGATTCGGAGAACTCGAATCTGGCTCACATCGTCTGGGGAAGTGGCTCCCATCCCGGGCTGGTGTGGTTGGCCTGCCGGTCGCCGCCGGCGTCACCGACCACCACGACGCTTCGAGGCAGGTGCACCGCTCCCATGAATCCGCGATCCCCATGACCCCGCAGACACCGATCGGCCGAGGATGCGTGGTGGTGGCGGCCGACGTGATGCCACTCAGCCTTGCCGCCGTGACGACACGGGTTGCCGAGAGGGGCGAGCCTCGACCGGCGGCCGGCCCGCCTGCGGCGACGTGGGGGAGGAGAAGACGGCGGGGTGGTTGGTGGTTGCTCGCGCTGCCCGTTGTCGTGCTGCTGGTGCTGCTGGTGGCCGATCGGCTGCTGGTGGGTGTGGCCGAGCAGCGGATGACCAGTCGGCTGGCCTGTCTCGGCAGGTTGACCGGGGCTCGGGCGGTGCACATCGACGGCTTCCCGTTCCTCAACCAGGTCGCCAGCGGCCATTTCGACGCGGTGACGATGACGGCCGACGGCGTCCGCGGTGTCAGCCGGCTGTCCGAGGTCGCGGTCACCTTCCGCGATCTGCGGCTGCCGCCGATGTCCGGCCTGGTCGGCCGGCCCTCGCCGGACGCGGTCACGGTGGGCTCGATCGGCATCGCGGCCACGGTCAGGCTCGGCGCCCCGGGGACGTCCAGCGCCGGGTCACCCGCCACTGGTCCCCTCGGCGGCGGGCTGCTCGCGTCCGGGTCGGCCGCGGGTGGCTCGCCGTTCCCGTTCCATCTCGACACGATCAGGGCCGTCCCCGGCGGATTTCGCGTGACGCTGACCGTGCCCGGCTCCGCGGTCGACGCCGGCGCCGGCGTGTTCGACTCGAACTGTGCCGCCGACAACGCGGCGCCCGTCACCTCCGGCGACGGGGAGACGAGGTCGTGACGTCGCGATCCGCGCCCGGGCTGACGGGCGCGCCGGTCCGCTCAGCCCGCCCGCGCCGGCGTCGGCTGCTCACGGTGGCCGTGGCGTTCGTGGTCCTGCGCGCGACACAGGCCGCGGTCGCGGTTCTGACGTTGCTGCTGGCGGCGGTGCTGCGACTTGAACAACCGTTGCCGCACCTTCAGGTGGCCCGGCTGAGCGAGATCGGGCTTCAGCCACTGACCCCGCTCACGGCACTGGTCATGGTCGCCGTGTGCGCGGTCGGAGCCGTCGTCCTGCTGCGCCGTCGGCAGGTGGTGCTGGCGTTCGCGGGAGTGAAGGTCTTCGCGCTACTGGTGGCGTCGACCATCGGCGGTGTGATGGCCGGCGGGGATGGTGGCCTGCGGCTGGTCCTGGCGGGGTGCGGCGCGGGCCTCGCCGTGCTGTTGTGGCCGGTGCTGCGCCGCGCCGCCGTGTTCGTGCTGGTCGCGGTCGGGCTGCCGCATCCCGCCGGTCGGCTCGCGGACGTCGTCCTGATGGTGAAGATCGCCCTGCTCGTCGTCCTGGTCGTGGCAGGCCCGTAGACGCGTGGCGGTCTGGCGGGCGGCGGCGCCCAGGTCGCCGTTCGGAGGATCAGTAGTCCTCGTCGGTGAAGCGGATGATGCCGCGGATGTTCTTGCCGTCGAGCATGTCACGGTAGCCGAGGTTGACGTCCTCGAGGCGGTAGGAGTTGGTGATCAGTTCGGCGAGCTTGAGGCGGCCGGCGCGGTACTGGCGGACCAGGTGGGGGATCTGCGTGCGCGGGCTCGACCCGCCGAAGATCGCTCCCTGGATGCGCTTCTGCATCAGCGTCAGGTCGACCATGCTGACCTGGGCGTCCATGGCTGCCGGGTCGCCCAGGCTGACGACGACCGTCTGGCCGCCCTTGCCGGTCAGTGCCAGCGCCGGCGCGATCATGTCGCCGGTGAGGTGCCCGACGGTGAGGATCACGGTGGTCGCCATCCGGCCCCAGGTCAGCTCGGTGACCGGCGCGATCGCGTCGGCCATCGAGGCGAACACGTGCGTCGCGCCGAACTCCATCGCCGTGTCCCGCTTGAACGCCACCGGGTCGATCGCGATGACGTGCCCGGCGCCCGCGGCGGCCGCGCCCTGCACCGCGTTGATCCCGACGCCGCCGACACCGACGACCACCGCGGTGTCGCCCTCGCGGACGTTGCCGATCGCCGTCGCCGATCCCCAGCCGGTGGACACCCCGCAGCCGAGCAGCGCGGCGAGCTCCAGCGGGATGTCGTCGTCGATCTTCACCACCGACGCCTGGTGCACCGTGACGTACGGCGCGAAACTTCCGAGCAGGCACATCGGCGTCACCGGCTGACCGTGGAGGCTGGCCCGGTGGCCGCCGTCGGAGATCGCCGTGCCGGTCATCAGCTTCGCGCCCTCGTCGCACAGGTTCTGCAGGCCGCGCGAGCACGGCGGGCACACCCCACAGGCGGGGATGAACGCGAGCACCACATGGTCGCCCTCGGCGAGACCGAACACCCCGGGACCGACCTTGGTGACGACGCCGGCGCCCTCGTGCCCGCCGAGCAGCGGGAGCTGGCCGGCCCCGCCGCTGGTGCGGAAGTGCTCGTCGGAGTGGCACAGCCCGGTCGCGGTGAGGCGAACCTGCACCTCGCCGGCGATCGGGTCGCCGAGGTCGATCTCCTCGACGACCCAGTCCTTGCCGGGCTGGTGCAACAGCGCCGCCTTGACCTTCATGCCGTCGCGCCTCCACCGCCACCATCGTGACGCTCGACTGTCAAAATCCGACAAGCGAGAGAAACGTAACACCGATTGGGGGTGACCGCCCGGTGCCACTAGCCACCGAGTTCGCCGGTGGCGCCGTCGGTCAGTTCGCGCAGAATATCGGCGTGGCCGGTGTGCCGGGCCGTTTCCTCGATCATGTGCACGTAGATCCAGCGCAGCGATACCCGACCGGCGTCGGGATGGTCGAGGGTGTCGTCGAGGGCGAAGCCCGCCGCGGCCTGCCGCGATACGGCGCAGGCGGACTCGTAGTCGCCGAGCGCACCCCCGAGGGTGTCCGCGTCGGTGACCGCCCAGTTGTCTTCCTGCTCGCCCACCGTGGCGTCGGTCAGCCGGTGCAACCAGTTGCGTTCCACGACGGCCAAGTGGCGGACGAGCCCGGTCAGCGTGGTGCGCGACGGCAGCAGCCGGCGGGCGGCGTCGGCGTCACTGACGCCTCGCACCTTGTGGACGAGCACATCGCGACAGAAGTCGAGGAACGCTTCGAGCAGCTCGCGCTCCGCGGCGGCACCCGCGTTCAGGACGCGTAGCGTCGGCGCGCGCCACGACGGCTGTGCACCGTCGGCTGGCGGCATGTCGGCTGGCGGCATGTCGGCTGGCGGCATGTCGGCTGGTGGCATGTCGGTCGGTGGCACGTCCGTCACCGTAACGGAGACGTCCGACAAACGGCGGGCGCACGGGTGCCTGCCACCTCGTGGTGACCGGTCCGGGACGATGGGGACATGCGCATCGTCAGTGAGTCCCGCCTGGGGGAGTTGGTCGTGGCGCACCTCGGCGGTCGAGCGGTCGACGCTGCCGGGACCCCGCCGGTGGTCGTCGCGTCGGGGAATTTCGCGAGCCCGGCCGTGGCGCTGCTCGCGGTCGACCGGTGCGTCGCGTCCTACCGGCTGTTCGTGCTCAACCCGCAGCGGGGCCTGCCGGTACGGCCGGGGGTGTCGCACGTGACGCCGTTCGTCGGTCCGGGCATGCGGGAGCTGGCGACGCTGGAATATGTGCCGTGCCGGCTGAGCCTGGTGCCCCGCCTGTTCGCCGGGCCCTACCGGCCCGATGTCGTCGTGCTGCACACCAGCCTGCCGGCGGATGGGCGGGTGTCCCTCGGTACCGAGGTCAACATTCTGCCGGCGGCCGTCGAGGCGGCCCGCGCCGGTGGCGGGCTGGTCGTCGCCCAGCTCAACCCGGACATGCCCTACACCTTCGGTGACGGTGAACTGCCCGTCGACCTCGTCGATCTGGCGGTCGAAGCACAGCAGCCGCTGCCGAGCCCCGCGGCCAGGGTCCTCGGCGAGGCGGCGCGGGCGATCGGGGAACGGGTCGCCGCCCTGGTGGCCGACGGCGCGACGCTGCAGATGGGGATCGGCGGTGTACCCGATGCCACGCTCGCCGCCCTGACCGCGCGGCGGGGGCTACGGGTGTGGACCGAGACGTTCTCCGACGGGGTGCTGGACCTCGACCGCGCGGGTGCCTTCGACACCGGTGCCGATCTGGTCACCAGTTTCCTGTTCGGTTCCGAGGACCTCTACCGGTGGGTGGACCGCAATCCGCGGGTGCGGCTGCTGCGCACGGAGACGGTCAACGACCCGGGCCGGATCGCCCGGCAGCCGGCCATGACCTCGATCAACACCGCGCTGCAGGTCGACCTGCACGCGCAGGCCAACGCCTCCTACGTCCGGGGGCGGATCTGGTCCGGCTTCGGCGGCCAGCCTGACTTCGTCGCCGGCGCCCTGCACGCCCCCGGCGGCCACGCGATCATCGCGCTGCCGAGCTGGCATGCCAGGACCGACACCTCCACGGTCGTCCCCGCCCTGACCGAGCCCACCACCAGCTTCCAGCACAGCTACATCGTCAGCGAGCATGGCACCGCCGCGCTGTGGGGGCGCAGCCTGCGGGAACAGGCTCGGGCCCTGGTCGCCCACGTCGCCGATCCGCGCGCCCGTGTCGAACTCACCCAGCATGTCGAGCAGGCCGCAGTGGCCCCGCCTCCCCGCCCGCGGAGCGTGCGCTGAGGGCCCCTCGACCGGCGACGCCCGCGGTCGTTCCCACCTGCCTACCTACCGCACACCTACCTACCGCACGGCGGGAACGACCGCGACCGGGCACGGGGCGTGGTGCAGACACTGGTGGCTTACCGAACCGAGCAGCAGTTCGGTGAACCCACCGTGGCCCCGGGAGCCGACGACGAGCAGTTGGGCATCCCCGGCGGCGGACAGCAGAGCGGGTGTGGCACTGCCCGTGACCAGCAGATCCTCGACGGCGAGATCGCCGCGGTCGCCGACGCCTTCGGCCACGCAGGTGTCGAGCACCGCGCGAGCGGCCTTCTGGGCGGCGTCGAAGTCCACGCCGATGTAGACGGCCGGATAGCCGACCGGGACCGGCGTCCAGGCATGCACGACCCGCAGGACCGCACCACGCAGCCGGGCCTCGCGGGCGGCGAACCGCAACGCCTCGACCGAGAGCGGCGAACCGTCGACGCCGACGACAACCGCGCCATGCGCGGGCACCTGGCCGTGCGTCACGACAACGGGTGTCGTTGCCTTGTGCACGCACTGCGCCGAGACCGAGCCCATCAGGATCCGGCGCACCGGATTCATCCCGTGCCGGCCCACCACCAGCAGGTCCGCCGTGCCCGCCGCGGCGAGCAGGGCCTCGGCCGCGTCCCGGAACTCCACCCGTTCCACCACCGGCACGGGGCAGCGGGGATCGGCGGCGCTACGGATGGCGGTCCCCAGCACCTGCCGGGCGGTCGTCTCGATGTCGTGCGCGCCTGGGCCGGGAGCCATCCGGGCCACGGACACAGGCGACTCATCGGCCGACCACGCCAGCAGGGCGGTGACCGTCGCGTCGCGCAGCCGCGCTTCCCGCAGGGCCCACTGCAAGGCGCCCTGTGCCTCCGGTGAACCGTCCACTCCCACCACGATGCCGCTCATGTCGTGCCTCCAGTCGGTGCCCGCAGGTGCCGGGGCGAGGTTGTCGCGATAGGTCCAGCGTCCGCTGACCGGGAAGATCGATCGAGTGCGGATCGATGGGCCGCTCGCGGGCCGGCTGGCCCGCCGGAGAAGTACGAACGGCCCGTCCCACCGGCAGCCCCAGGGTGCTGGCGAGGGTCCCCCTCCGTGGGCCCGTGCGCGTCGTGCGGGCGCGGCGGGCCTGATCCGTAGCGGGACTTGTCCGCGGGCGGCGGAGGGGACCGTGCTAGCGTCCGACCAGTCGCCGATGGTGCCTGATCGCTTACCGTCGTCGGCGACCCTGCCGATCGGGGCCGGGCCCGCCGACACGACGAGGTCGCGACGAGGCGAGGTCGCGACGAGGCGACGTCGCGACGAGGCGAGGTCCGGTCCGAGGACGGGAGTCACGCGATGCCCGACACCGGGCTGAGCGACGAGCAGGAGGCGCTGCGGCGCGCGGTCGCCGAGTTCGCCCGTGATGTGGTCGCGCCGGTGGCGGCTCGGCACGACGAGGAGCGGAGCTTCCCCTACGAGGTCGTCGCCGGGATGGCGGCGATGGGGCTGTTCGGACTGCCCTTCCCGCAGGAGTACGGCGGGATGGGCGGGGACCTGTTCTCGCTGTGCCTGGCGATCGAGGAACTCGCCCGGGTCGACTCGTCGGTGGCCATCACCCTGGAGGCCGGCTGCTCGCTCGGGGCGATGCCGATCTACCGCTTCGGGTCCGAGGAGCAGCGGCAGCGGTGGCTGCCGATGCTGTGCGCGGGCGAGGCGCTGGGCGCGTTCGGCCTGACCGAGCCCGAGGCCGGCAGCGACGCGGGCGGCACCAGGACGACCGCCGTGCTCGTCAACGGCGAGTGGGTCGTCAACGGCTCGAAGGCGTTCATCACGAACTCCGGCACCGACATCACCCGGCTCGTCACCGTCACCGCACGCACCGGCGGTTCCGTGGGCGTCGGCGGCCGTGACCGGGAGATCAGCACGATCGTCATTCCCGTGCCCAGCCCGGGGCTCACCGTGGAACCGGCCTACTCCAAGGTCGGCTGGCATGCCTCCGACACCCATCCGCTGAGCCTGTCCGACGTGCGGGTGCCCGCCGAGAACCTGCTCGGGGAGCGCAGCCGGGGCTACGCGAACTTCCTGGCGATCCTCGCCGAGGGCCGCATCGCGATCTCGGCGTTGGCGGTGGGCCTGGCGCAGGGGTGCGTCGACGAGTCCATCACCTACGCGAAGGCGCGCTCGGCCTTCGGCCGTCCCATCGCCGCCAACCAGGCCATCTCCTTCAAGATTGCCGAGATGGAGGCGCGGACGCACGTCGCCCGCACCGCCTACTACGACGCCGCCGCCCGCGCACTCACCGGCCGCCCCTTCGCCAAGGAGGCCGCGATCGCGAAGCTCGTCAGCAGCACCGCCGCCGTCGACAACGCCCGCGACGCCACCCAGATCCACGGCGGCTACGGCTTCATGAACGAGTACCCCGTCGCCCGCCACTGGCGCGACAGCAAGATCCTCGAAATCGGCGAGGGCACCAGCGAGATCCAGAAAATGCTCATCGCCCGCCACCTCGGCCTCTGAGCTCCGGCCGGCGCGAAGGTCAGGGCGTGTCGACAACGCTGGCGAACCAGGCTTCGACCTCACTCCTGCTACGCAGCCGTACGCGGACCCGCTCCCGTGTCTCGGTGGCGAAGCGTTCGGCGTAGCGCGCGCGATAGACGGCATGCTTGCGCCACGACCATCTGATCGGATGGTCGGCCCGCGGCACGTCGCGCCATCGCTCCCGGTTGCCGTTCCACAGGTCGCGGCGCAGCAGCAGCCGAGCCGCCGTGCGGCGGATCAGCCGCCACTCGGCCAGCCAGCGGGGCGGGTCGAGCCAGACCACCGCGTCCGCCCGGGACCAGACGAGGTCCTGGACGGCCGAGTAGTTGCCGTCGACGACCCAGGCCGGCGCCGAGGTGGCCGCGTCGACGTCGGCCGCGAACGCCGGCCGCGGCACCCAGCCGGGGCCATGGTGCAGCGCGTCGAGTTCGACGTGCGGCACGGCGAGCGCGGCGGCGAGCCGCCGCGCCAACGTCGACTTGCCCGAGCCGGAGACACCGACCACCAGAACCCTGCGCACCGGGCTGACCATAGTCAACCGGTCACCGGGCGCGGGTGGCGCTCCGGGCTGCGCTCGCCGGCCGCGGTGGCTACTCGCCGGCGGCGGCGCGGCGGATCTCCTCGATGTCGATCTTCGACATCTTCAGCATCGCCTCGGTCGCGCGCCTGGACCGCTCCGGGTCCGGGTCACCGAGCAGCTCGCCCAGCGCCGTCGGCACGATCTGCCACGACACGCCCCAGCGATCCTTGAGCCAGCCGCACTGGCTCTCGCAACCGCCGTCGGCGGTGAGGCTGTTCCAGTAATGGTCGATCTCGTCCTGCGACACGCAGAAGACCTGCAGCGAGAAGGCCTCGGTGGGCGGGAAGATCGGGCCGCCGTTGAGCGCGACGTACTCCCGGCCGTCCAGCTCGAACTGCACGGTCATCGCGCTGCCCTCCGGGCGCATGCCGCCCGGGCCGTAGCGGGCGACGCTCGTGATGCGGGAGTTCGGGAACAGCGACGTGTAGAACTCGGCGGCCTGCTCGCCCTGGTCGTCGAACCACAGACACGGCGTGATGCTGGGCATGAGGGGACCTCTCCGTCGGCGGCGGGCTTCGGACGCGGCCTCCCGGGCCCGATGGCGGCAACCCTAGCGGCGCCCACCGACAGTTTTCGTTGGTGCCGAGACCAGCGGCGCCCGGCGATCGGCCGGCTCGGTCAGCCGGGCTCCGCTGGTGTCGCGCCGGAGCGGGCGAGCTGCTCGCCGGACACCTCGGCCAGCGGCGGTGCGTCCAGGCAGCAGTGGGAGGTGCCTGGTCCCGGGGCGAAGGTCGCCTGCGCCCCGGCTGGCCGGGGCGGGTTGCGAATGGTCAGGGCGGCGACCAGACCGCCAAGTCCGCACAGTCCGGCCGCGAGGAGCACCGCGTTGTGGAAGCCGGCGGAGAAGTCCGCCGGCAGTCCGTAGGCCGCGGCGGTGATGCCGCCGGCCGCCGGCAGGACCGCCACCGCGATCAGGTTCGCCACCCGGGCCACATCGTTGTTCACCGCGGAGGCCAGACCGGCGTGCCGGGGCGGGACAGCGGCGAGCGCCGTCGCGGTCAGCGGAGCCACCGTGATCGCCAGGCCCAGGCCGAAGACGGTGACGGCCGGCAGCACCTGGCTCGGGTAGTCGCCGTCGCCGCCGACGCGGGAGAGCAGCGCCAGACCGGCGCCGACGACGAGTGGCCCCACCGTCATCTGCAGCCGCGGGCCGATGCGTGCGGCGAGGCGCCCGGAGCGCGCCGACAGCGCCAGCATGATCAGCGTCACCGGCAGCAGCGCCATCCCGGACCGCAGCGGGCTGTAGCCGCAGGCGAGCTGGAGCTGAACGGGCAGCAGGAACAACGTGCCGCCGAGCGCGGCGTAGACGGCGAACGTCACCAGGTTCGTCGCGGTGAACTGGCGGGCGGTGAACAGGTCCAGCGGCAGCATCGGCGCCGCCGACCGTCGCTCGACGGCGATGAACGCGACGAGCACCGCCACGCCGCCGACCAGCGCCGCCAGCACCACCGGCGCCGTCCAGCCCCGACTCGGCCCCTCGATGAGCCCGTAGGTGAGCCCCACCAGGCCGACGGTGACCAGCGGCCCGCCGGCCAGGTCGATCCGGCCGTCCGGGCGCGGGTCACGCGACTCCGGTACATGCCGCCACGCCACGGCGAGCACCGCCGCCGCCACCGGCAGGTTGATCAGGAAGATCAGCCGCCACGACCACACCTCGACGAGCCAGCCGCCGAGGAACGGGCCGACCGCGGTCGCAACCCCGCCGAGCCCCGACCAGGCGCCGATCGCCCGACCCCGGTGTTCGGGGACGAAACTCGCCTCCAGGATCGCGAGGCTGCCCGGGGTCAGCAGCGCCGCCCCGACGCCCTGCAACGCCCGCGCGGCGATGAGGGTCGCGCTGTTCGGCGCCGCCGCGCAGCCCATCGACGCGACCACGAACCAGACCACGCCGGCCATGAACATCCGCCGGCGCCCGTAGCGGTCCCCGAGATCACCGGCGACCAGCAGCAGGCCGGCGAGAGTCAGCGTGTACGAGGTGACGACCCACTGCAACGAGGTCAGGCCGGTGTGCAGATCCCGGCCCATGGCGGGCAGGGCGATACCGACGACCGTCGCGTCGATCGCGGCGAGCGCCGACCCGAGCACCGTCGCCGCCAGCACCCACCGCCCGGCGGGTGTGCCCAGGCGTAGGCCGTCCTCCATCAGCGTCCCTCCGTCGGGGTCATCGTCGAGGCCAACCCACCGGCTGTCCAGTGACCTCCGCCCGGCGGGGACGGGCGCGACCAGGACGGCGCCGGCCGGGTCGGCGGGTGGGAGGTCAGGGACGGAAACGGTCGGGGTCGGCGGAGTTCCAGTCGATCGCCCAGTCCGCCGGCGGTTCGGCGAGCAGCTCACCGGGTTCGAGCCAGGGGTACAGCTCGGCGTAGCTGCGGGTCTCGGTGTGGGTGACCCGGCGCATCAGCATCCCGGGGTGCAGCTCGCCCGGTGAGGCACAGCCGAGGGAGGCCATGACCTGCACCGCGGTGGCCACCGTGGCCCGCTGGTAGCGGAACACCCGCTCGCCCTTGTCGTCCACGTCGAGGGCACGGGCCCGGCGCGGGTCCTGCGTGGCCACCCCGGTCGGGCAGGTGTTGGTGTGGCAGCGCTGCGCCTGGATGCAGCCGACCGCCATCATCATCGCCCGCGCCGAGTTGGTGTAGTCGGCGCCCTGCGCGAGGCGCTTGACGATGTCCACCCCGGTCGCGACCTTGCCGCTGACGCCGATCCGGATCCGGTCCCGCAGACCGACGCCGACCAGCGCGTTGTGCACGGTGATCAGACCCTCGGTCAGCGGCGTGCCGACATGGTCCTCGTACTCCAGCGGGGCGGCGCCGGTGCCGCCCTCGCCGCCGTCGACGACGATGAAGTCCGGGGCCACGCCCTCCTCCAGCATCGCCCGGCAGATCGCGAGCAACTCGCGCCGGGAGCCGACGCACAGCTTGAACCCGGTCGGCTTGCCGCCGGCCAGCTCGCGCATCCGCGCGATGAAGAGGATCAGCTCCCGTGGCGTCGCGAACACGCTGTGCCCCGGCGGGCTGACACAGGCAGCCCCGGCCCGCACGCCGCGGGCCGCGGCGATCTCGGCGCTCACCTTCGCGGCGGGCAGGATACCGCCGAGACCCGGCTTCGCGCCCTGGCTCAGTTTCAGCTCGACCATCTTCACCGACCCGAGTGCGGCCTTGTCCTTGAACCTGGCCGGATCGAACTCGCCGTCCGCCGTGCGCGCGCCGAAGTAGCCGCTGCCGATCTCCCAGATCAGGTCGGCGCCGTACCGCAGGTGATGGTCGGTGAGGCCGCCCTCGCCGGTGTCGTGGGCGAAGCCACCGGCGGCCGCGCCCTGGTTCATCGCCAGCACCGCGTTGCCGGACAGCGAGCCGAAGCTCATCGCGGACACGTTGAGCAGCGCGATGTCGTACGGCTGGGTGCAGTCCGGGCCGCCCACCCGCACCCGCGGCGCGGGCGCGTCCGGCGGGACCCGCACCGGGACGGTGGAGTGCGGCAGGTACTCGTAGCCGACCTCGTTGACGTCCCGTTCGGTGCCGAATGCCTGGTCGCTGTGGACGCCCTTGGCCCGCTCGTAGACGCTGCTGCGCACCTCGCGGTCGAACGGGCGGCCGTCGTAGTTGCGCTCGATGAAGTACTGCTGGATCTCCGGGCGGATCCGCTCCAGCCCGAAGCGCAGGTACCCAGCGAGCGGGTAGGCGCGCAGGATCGCGTGCCGGCGCTGGGTGACGTCGTGCACGGCCAGCGCGAGCAGCACGATCAGGACGCCGACCGCGGCCCACCACGCCCCCGACACGAATACCGCCGCGGCCAGCGCCGCCCCGACGGCGAGGACGAGGCCCGCCAGTACACCCACCGGAAACATCGCGATCGTGGTCCTCTCCCGAGCCGCCGCCTCAACCGCGCGGGGCCGGGCCGGCGGCGGGAGGCCGTCGGCGAGGGTCCGCGCCGTCGCGACGAATGCGACGCTATACGCCGCGACACTCAGACCTGAGCGTGTTCGCTCCCTGTGCCGGACAGGTGGCCGAGAGGCCCGGGTGGCGCGTGAGTGGCCCGCCACGGTCACTTGGTGCCGCGGGTGCTGGCCAGGGCGGCGCGGACGGCGTCGACCACGTCGTCGGCGCTGGTGACCGGGACGATGGTGGGGTGGCCGCCGCCACGGGCGTCACCGTCCCTGGTGTCGACGGTCCTGGTGTCGACGGTCCAGGTGTTCAGGCCGATGACCGGGCGGCCGGTGCGCAGGGCGAAAGCGATCTCGCTCAGGGTCCCCCAGCTCCCCCCGACGGCGACCAGGGCGTCGCTGGCGCGCACGAGCAGGCCGTTGCGGAGCTCGCCGAGGCCGGTCGGGATGCTGACGGTGAGATGCTCGTTGCCGGTGGCGCGTGACAGGCCGGGCAGCAGGCCGATCGTCATTCCGCCTGCCTGGGCGGCGCCACGGCAGGCGGCGGCCATCACCCCGCCCAGGCCACCGCAGACGACGGCCCATCCCGCCTCGGCGAGGCGCCGTCCCACGACCTCAGCGGCGCCGAGGTCGGCGGCACCCGCGTCGCTCGGCCCGGCCACGCCGATGTAGGTCGTCACCGCTGCCGGGCAGTCGCCACTCCTCGTCATGAGACGAGGATGGCGACCGCCAGTCGGCCGCGGTTACTGGGCGTTCGGGACACGGTCCAGGAAACCGCTGACCGAGTTCACCCGTCCGTCCTCGGCCAAGGTGATCACGTCGAATCCGGCGATGGGCGCCGAAGCGTCCTGCGGGGAGACGAGTTCCCAGCTGAACCGGGCGATGTGGTGATGGGCATCCGGGGTGCCCACCGCTCGGAACGCGAAACCGGGGAACTGCTCGTGCACACCGCGGATCGTGGCGGCGAGCGCGTCCTGACCACGGACGTCGGTCAGCGGGTCGGTGTAGGTGGCGTCGTCGGTGAACGCCTCGGCCACCGCCTTCTCCACGTCGTCGGCGCCGGCGTTCCACGCGGCGAAATAACGCTCGACGGCGTCGGTGTGAATGCTCATTCCCATTCCCTTCGTCGTTTCTCCGTTGCCGTGTCAAGACTGCGGCACGGCCCGGGGCGCGTCGATTACCACGCAGGTAATCCACCTCGCCCCGGGTCGGCACGGGGAAGGGCGCGGGCTCGACGTGGTTGGCTACGGCGCCGGTACCGGCCGTGGCGCGGGTGGTCCCACGTAGCGCGCAGACGGTCGGATGATCTTGCTGTCGGCGGCCTGCTCGAGGATGTTCGCCGTCCAGCCGAGGGTGCGGGCGACGGCGAACGTGGGCGTGAACATCTCCCTGGCCAGGCCGCACAGTTCCATCACCACGCCGGCGTAGAACTCGACGTTGGTGTGCAGCTCCCGGCCGGGCTTCAGCTCGGCGAGCAGCTCGACGACCCGCTGTTCGACCTGCGTGGCGAACGAGACCAGCTCGCCGCCGAACTCCTGCGCGACGCCGCGCAGCAGCCGGGACCGCGGATCCTCGGTGCGGTAGACGGGATGCCCGAAGCCCATGATCCGGTCGCCGGCGAGGACGTGCTCGCGGATCCAGGGGTCGATCCGCTCCGGGCTGCCGATCGCGTCGAGGGTGTCCAGCGCCCGGCTGGGCGCGCCGCCGTGCAACGGCCCGGACAGCGCACCGATCGCGCCGACGACACAGGCGACCAGGTCCGCGCCCGTCGAGGCGATCACCCGGGCGGTGAAGGTCGAGGCGTTGAACCCGTGGTCGACGGTGCACACCAGGTAGCGCTCGATCGCCCGGACCTGGACGGGCGTCGGCTCGGTCCCCGTGACCATGTACAGGTAGTTGGCCGCGAAGGGCAGGTCGTCGCGGGGCGCGACCGGCGTCAGCCCCTGGCCGAGCCGGTGCAGCGCCGCCGCCAGCGTCGGGGTGAGCGCCGCGGCGAACAGGGCGTCGTCGATCCGGGTCGCCTCGTCGGCGTCGTAGAGCGGCCCGACGCCGCGTGCCGATCCAGCCAGCGATAGCGCGGTGCGCAGCCCGTCGAGCGCCCCCGCTCCCGCGCGGCGGCCCGCCTGGGCC
>NZ_JALKFU020000269.1 GCF_023242965.2 Frankia sp. AgKG'84/4 | reverse complement strand
TTTCCCCGCGAACGCACACCCATCGCACACCCCGAACATCACAGCCAGTCACCACCCGGAGATCTCAAACACCTTCTCAGAACTTCTACGCCACTCTCTGGGAACGCCCCGACCGACGCCGCCGCTGGGCACTCCGCTGGCGCACCCCCGAAGCGGTCCAAAACCTCGCCGACGAACTCGGCTGGACCGTCGCCGCGGAAATGGCCGGAAAAGAAATCGTGCCCTGGGACAACCTCGCCGAAACAATCGGCCACGCACTCGTCGACGAATTCGCCATCTCCAAGGAACTAGATTCCCCCGACAGACTCTTCCCAACAGTGTCCTACACACTTGGCAACGGCGTGTCACAGACCCTTGAATGGCTCATCCGTTACAGCCCCACCCACGCCCGGCGCGCCATCTCCTTTACCATCCACGAAACCGAACGACGTCTAGAAATCCCACGCACGATCATCGAACGCTCCCTCCGCGGAACCGTCAGCCCCGGCGGTCCCCTCGACTCCGCAACCCTCGACGACTTCTTCGACCGCGTTCTCACCCCACAGGCACCGGGTGAGGAGACCCCTCCGTTGGACGCCGAGGAAGCCGAAGCACTCCTCCTTCAGATGATCAAGGATGCTGAGGAGCAGAAGAACAACGAGGGCGAGGAGTAACTCGGATACTGGGACACCCGCGTGACCGGCAGTGGAGGAGCGGACCGGCTCGGGCTGCACCTCCACTGCACCGCAGCGACGTGAGCCAGTGGCGGCGCCGGTGCCTCCTGCGCGCAGGAAGCCACCGCCGACCAGCTGCCAGCGGGGCCGTAGGGGCGTCACCGACCATCCCGCTTCGCACCGCGGCGTGCGACCTGCGTGAAAGGCGTCAGGGCCACCAACGCCAGACCCGCAGCAACGATTCGCCGATCGTGGCGGCGGCTAGCTTCGGCACGCCCTCCAGGCGAAGCGCCACGAGGATGACGTCGAGCACGGCCTTCCGTCCCACCGTCGAGGCCGAGGCGAGCGCTTCTGCGAGAACGGGTCCCTGCCGCTCGTGAGAGAGGTGGGTGACCAGGCCGGTCAACGCCTCCGCGCGGGCTCCGGGGCGACGGATGGCAACCGCGGCGGTCAGTGCCTTGGCGAGTAGATCGGCCGGAAGGAGCGCTGCCAAGTCGGCCAATGCCTGAGCCTTGATGTGCTGGGTATCGATGTCGGTCGCGGCGGCCAGCGCCTCGGCGAGGACCGTCCGTTGCTGGCCAGTGGGAAGACGCGCGGCGAGCGCCGTCAGTGCGCCTGCGCGGGCCACTGGCTGGTCGGTGTCGGGCGCAGCCGCCACCGCCTTGGTGAGCAGGTCAACTGGCAGGAACGCTGCAAGGCCGGTCAACGCCCGTTTCCGTGGGTGTGGATCAACGATGCTAAATGCGGTCGCCAGCGCCTCGGCGAGAAGGTCGGCTGGTAGGAGTTCCGCCAGACCGGTCAACGCATCCGCCCTGGCGCTCGTCTCCTCGACGGTGGCGACGGCGTCCAGCGCCGCACTGAGTGCGGTTCTTTGCTGGTCAGGGGGAAAGTGCGGGACTATTCCGGCGAGCGTCCTGGCCCGGAACGTGGGTTCATCGATGGCGGTCGCGGCGGCCAGTGCGTCGGCGAGGACAGCCTCACGTTGGTCGGCGGGAGGGTGCACCGCCAGTCGGGCCAGCGTTTCGGCCCGGGTCGCAAGATGGTCGACGGTCTTTGCCGCAGCGAGTGCATCGGCGACAGCCGCTTCGCGTTGCCCGACGGGCAGGAGCCCGGCGAGCCGGATCAATGCGCGTGCCCGTGAACCGGCATAGTCGATGGCGGTCGCAGCCATCAGCGCCTCGGCGAGAACTTCCCCCTGCTCCGCTGGAGGAAGCCGTGCCGCGAGCGCGGTCAACGCCTCCGCCCGAGCGTCCGGATAGCTGATACGCATTGCGGCGGCCAGCGCGGTGGGAAGCAGGCTGTCTGGTAGCTGAATCGCTAGCCTGACTAGCATCTGTCCCTGCGCGGGCCAAAATTCGACGGCTGCAGCGGCAGTCAGCGCCTTTCGGAACACGGAGGTGCGTTGCTCGCCGGGCAGCCTCTCCACGAGCCCAGCCAGCGCCCGCGACCGGGCTCCCGGCAGGTCGATGGCCTCCGCGGCGGACAGCGCGTCGGCGAGCAGACGCTCGGGCAGATCCGCAGCGAGCATACTCAGCCAATCTGCGCGTTTGTACTGATCGTCGACGGTGTTGAGAGCATCGAGTGCGTAGGTGAGGACCGCTTCGCGCTGCTCGGTGGGTAGATGCGCCGCCAGCTGGGTCGCCACCTCGATCCGGTCGTCAGGCGAGTCGATGGATGTCGCCGCATCCAGCGCAGCGGCGAGGACCGCAGCTTGCCGATTCTCAGGAAGGTGCATGCTCAGGGCCACCAAGGCGTGGGAGCGGGAAGCCCGCCCGTCGATGGCAGTCGCCGCGGCCAGCGCCTCGCCAGCAGCCGTTCCACGCTGCGCGGCGGGCAGCTGCTCAACCAGGAGGATCAACGTGTCGGCTCGAGCGCCGGGTCGCTCGATAGCGGTCGCCGAGGCCACTGCCTCGGCGAGGACCGATCCGCGTTGTGCCTCGGGTAGATGGGCAGCCAGAGCCGCGAGCGCTCGTGCCCGGGACTCCGGGCGATCGATGTCGGTTGCGGCGGTCAGTGCCTCGGCGAGGAGATCGGCTGGCAGAGCCGGCGCCAGCGCGGTCAACGCTTTCACCCGATTGCGCAGGTCGGAGGTATCGAGGACGGTACGCAGCCCCTCGGCGAGGGCTGGCCCGCGTTGTGCCTCGGACAGATGCGCAGCCAGAGCCGCGAGCGCTTGCGCCCGGGGTTCTGGCCGGTCGATGGCGGTCGCCGAGGCCAGCGCCTCGGCAAGGAGATCCCCCGGTAGATACGCCGCCAGCCCGATCAGCGCCTCCGCCCGGCCCTCTACGTCGTCGATGGTCCCGGCCGCAGCCAGCGCTGCGCTGAGCAGGTCGGCAGGTAGATGCGCTGCCAGCCGGGCCAACGCACGTCCACTGCCATACGAATCGCGGATCGCGGCGGCTGCCGCGACCGCCTCCGTGAGGACGGGGCGATCGCCTTCAGCGGACAGGTGTTCCGCGAGCTCGGCCAACGCCCGTCGCCGGTCCTCCGGGGAGGCGACGGCCGTCGCGGCGGCGATCGCTGCGGAGAGGACCACCCCGCGTTGTTCTGTCGGCAGATGTTTGATCAGTCCATTCAGGGCGTTTGCCCGCCAATACGGATCGTCGATGGTGGTAGCTGTGGTGAGCGCCTCGGCGAGCAGACCTTGTGGGAGATACGGCGCCAGCCCGGCCAAGGCTTTCGCCCGGGGTCCAGATCGCTCGATGGCGGTGGCAGCGCGTAGCGCCTCGCCGAGCAGCCCTGTGGGGATCCGGGGCGCGATCAGGCTCAACGTGTGCCCACGGTAGAACGCGTCATCGATCGCGGTCGCGGCGCCAACGGCTTCAGCGAGCATCGCCGCACGCACCTGGCTATCCGTCACATGCGCCGCGAGCTCGTACAAGGTCAGCGCCCGGACGGTCAGGTCCGGCACGGCGACGGCGTAGGCGAAGGCTCGGGTCGCGGGCCACACTCGGGTCTCCACGAGGCGGATGAGGAGCTCTCCGGGGATGTCCGCGGTTCGGCTGGCGATCGAGCCGAGAAGTAGCGCGTAGGTGGCCTGGCGGCCCAGAGCGAGCAGTGAGCCAGCGTTTTCGCGGGTCGCCGCGTGATGGCGTGCGGCACGGACCCCAGCCAGGTAATCCCCGAGACTGCCCTCCTCCTCGTGAGCTGTGTACCAGACGCTTTCCGACCGGCCAGTCTGTATATGCCGCTCGATGGCCAAGACCGCGTCGACCGTGTCTGGATCGTCGGCGGCAAGGAGATGGTCGATCAGCCAGGTCAGGGCGTAACGGTCAGTGGCGTCTCGCTGGCCCGCAGCGGGGAGTCCGGGAAGCCCCTTCGCTAGCCCGCCCCAGCGGTCGAGGAAGCGCCCGGCGAGCCTGGCATGCAGGCGAGCGACCTCGCCTGACGACAGGCTCCCGCGGGCGAAGTCGAACACCAGATCGTGAACCGTGACCGTGCGGGTCTCAGGATGGATCCGGAGCAACGAGGCCCCGTCGAGTCGGCGAAGCACCGCTCGGGCGGCCTTGCTGTCGAGCGGCCCGGTGATCGCCCACAACTCCAGCAGCACCGAAATCGGGACCGGCCCTCGTCCCTTGAACACCGCCAACTCGCACAGCCGCGGGGCTGCCTCCGCGGGCAGCAGCCGCAGCCCCGCGTCGAGGACGGCGAGCAAGTGCGGATACGGATAGCCCGGAAACCGCCCCGTCAGCTCGGCCAGGGCCGCCCGGTCGAACGCCTCAGCGATCTCGTCGAAATCCCACGACTCCCGGACCAAACCGCCGGCGATCGCAAGCGCTACCGCCAGCCCCGCGCACCGCTCCAACACCCTCAGCGGCCCTAGCAAATCCGGCACGGCCTGTCCGGCGTAGGCAGCGAGCAGTTGCCGAGCCGTCGGCTCGTCGACCGGGCCGACCGAACAGATCGGTGTGGCCGTGGGCAGAACTCGACCGCTGCGGGAAGTAACCAGCAGCCGGACGCCGCCAAGCCGGGGAAACCCGTCCACGACGGCTGGGTCCCACACGTCATCCAGGACGATGAGGCACGTCGCCCCCGCCAGTAGCGCGCGCAGCCTCTCGCGGCCTTCCGACACGTCCAAGGCCGGCCGTGGATCCCCGAATGCAGCCAGTACCCGCGCCTGCACCTCAGGCACATCCCGATCGGGGTTCACCTCGACCCAGACCACACCGCCGGGGAACCGGGCGCGGATCTGATCATCGTGAAGCAGCCCGCGGGCGACCGTCGACTTGCCCGCACCACCCATGCCGACCACGCCCACAGGCCCAGCCCCAGCAGCCGTCAGCAGATCCCGGATCTCGCTGACCGCCGTCGCTCGCTCCACGAACGGATCCGGCAACGGCCACGCCGCGCGCGCGGCCTCCCACGACGCCACGACCCGAACCCGCCCGGCTCCTGCCCCCGCGGCGAACACCTCGTTTCGCGGGAAAGTCTCCAAGGCTGCCGCGCACACCCGCCGCCGGCCCTCGGGCACAGCCCCACCCGCCAGCCGCACGGACACCTCACGCCAGAACTCGGCCGCGCTCGCCACATTCCACCCCGGAAGATCCTTCCGGGACAACCCCGCGCCCTCCAACACCTGCCGCGCCGCCGGTAACTCGGCGAACAGCTGCGCGAACTCGTCGATCTCCTCTTCCGACAGCCCGCCCACCCGTCACCCCCTCACACGCGGCCGATGCGCATCATCTCAAGCGAACACACCGAGCGGGCCGCCAGCCACGGCATCGATCGGATCGGAACCCCACCGTCTGTCCATGGCCATGAAAAAGTCCTCGTTGGTGGCCAGGTAGAGGTCCCCGTTGGTGGCCGGGTGGGGGTCCTCGCTGGTGGTCGTGGTGTGGTCCCGGTTCCTCGTGGGATGTCGTGTCTGCTGGGAGCGTGAGGCCTGGGCGGTGACGGTGGCGGTGTCTAGCCAGTCACCGCACCGCCCAGGAGTTCCTATTGAAGTCTGCGAGGGAACGTATGGACGTGATTTCGGCCTACCGGGAGGTGGGCTCGTATCGGGGGGCCGCGGCGATGTGCGGTACGACCCCGAAGACAGTCCGTCGGATCATCGAACGGCATGAGAACGGTGGTGGCCGTCCGGTGCGGGTGCGCCGGGCCCGGAACTACGACTCGGTCGCGGAGCTGGTCGCCGGGCGGGTGAAGGCTACCGGCGGGCGGATCTCCGCGAAACGGTTGCTGCCGGTGGCGCGGGCGGCGGGGTATGACGGGTCACCGCGGAACTTCCGCCGGCTGGTCGCGACCACGAAGGCGGACTGGCGGGTGGGGCATCATCGGGGCCGCCGGCCGGCGGTCTGGACGCCGGGTGAGGTGTTGGCGATCGACTGGGGTGTGCTCGGCGGGTTGCATGTGTTCTGCGCGGTGCTGGCCTGGTCGCGGGTCCGGTTCGTCCGGTTCGCCGCGGATGAGCGGGCGGGCACGACGTTCGGATTGCTGGCGGAATGCTTCGAGGTGTTGGGTGGGGTCCCGAAGACGGTGCTCGCGGATCGGATGGGCTGTTTGAAGGGTGGTGTCGTCGCGAATGTTGTGGTTCCCTCACCGGGTTATGTTCGGTTCGCGTCGCATTACCGTTTCCGGCCGGATTTCTGCGAGGCGGCGGACCCGGAATCGAAAGGGATCGTGGAGAACCTTGTCGGTTACGCGAAACGTGATCTGATGATCCCGGGGATGCCGTTCGCGGATCTGACGGCGGCGAACCGGGCGGCGCTGGGCTGGTGCGCCGAGGTCAACGCGGCGGTCCACAGCGAGATCGCCGCTGTTCCCACGGACCGGCTGGCCGAGGAACGGCCGCTGCTGGGCGGGTTGCCGTCGCTGCGGCTGACCGGCACGACCGGGGCGGTGACTCGCAAAGTCGACCGGCTGTCGTGTGTCCGCTACGCCTCGGCCCGCTACTCGGTCCCGACCGTCTGGATCGGGACGACCGTCACCCTGACGGCCGGCGAGGGTCGGCTGACCATCGTCGACCCGGTCGGCGGGGAGATCCTCGCCGAGCATCGGCTGGTCGCGCCCGGTGAGGCGGCGGTCCTCGACGCCCACTACGGCGGCCCCCGCCCGGCACCCACGCGGGCACCGCGACCGAAAACCACCGAGGAGAAGGCGTTCTGCGCGCTCGGCCCGGCAGCGCAGGCGTTCCTGACCGGCGCCGCGGCGGCAGGCAACACCCGCCTGGGCGCGGACCTGGTCGAGCTCGCCGGACTGGAAGCGGCCCACGGCCGCGGCCCGCTGGTCGCGGCGTTGGAACGGGCGGTGGCGTTCCGCCGCTGGCACGCCGCCGACGTCCGGGCGATCCTCGACGC
>NZ_JALKFU020000268.1 GCF_023242965.2 Frankia sp. AgKG'84/4 | reverse complement strand
CTGTCCGAGCGGGCCCGCGTCGAGCTGCTGCGCGCCCGCTGCGCGCGCCACCGCCTGGCGGTGCTCCTCGACCGCGCGGCCGGCGGCACACTGATCGCCCTGCGCGCCCCCGTCCTGGGCATCGTCATCCTGCGCGCCCCGTGGTGAGCCCGACCGGGCGGGCCGGCGGCCGTTAGCGCCCGGGGGATCTTCCGGGGACCCCCGCGTCGAAGCGGCGGGCGCACCCCGGGGCGAGCGCGGCCTAGAAGTCGCTGCCGCCGTCGACGTTGATGTTCGCGCCGGTCATGTAGCTGTTGACGCGGGAGCCGACGAAGGCGATGACCGGGCCGATCTCCGCGGGGTCACCGGCGCGGGGCAGGAACGCCGGGTGACCGAAGTCCTCCCTGATGATCCGCATCGCGTCGGTGAGGCTGTTCGGGTCGACGCCGCGCTCGGCCGGCAGACTCGCCAGGAAGCCCTTCATCCCCGCGGACAGGAAGGAGCCGGGGGAGACGGTGTTCACCAGGATGCCGTCGGGTGCCAGCGACTGGGCGAGGTTCTTGCTCAGGCTCGTCAGCGCCGCCTTCGCCGCCGTGTAGGCGACGAGTTCGGGGGACTGCCGGCGGGTGGAGTGCGCGGAGACGTTGACGATCCGGGCCCATGCGGCGGCCTTGAGCAGCGGCAGCGCGCCGCGCACGCAGCGCACCGCGCTCAACGTGCCGATGTCGAACGTCGCCGCCCACTCGGCGTCGTCGAGGTCGTCGAACGTGCGGACCCCGACCTCGACGGGGCCGGCGGCGTTGACCAGGACGTTCAGGTCGTCCCAGCGGGCCGCGATCGTCTCGAACGCCGCCGCCACCGCCGCGCCGTCGGTCAGGTCGGTCGGGATCGCGAACGCCTCGGCGGCACCGGCATCCCGCATCGCCACGACCGTCTCGTCGAGCGCCTCCTTGCCACGGGCGAGCACCGCCACCCGCGCACCCTCGGCGGCGAAGCGCTCCGCCGCGGCGCGCCCCATCCCCTTGGACCCGCCGTTCACGACGACCCGCGCCCCGCGCAACCCGAGATCCATGACTCTCCGCTCCCGTCCACACCACGCCGACGACCCGCCACTCAGCGCCGTATAACGTATCCCTTCGCCCGGTGTGCCGCCCGGTGCCGCCAAGGCGCACGGTCCGGCGGCAGGGCACCCAGTGCACCCCGGCGGGCGGCGGCCCTCAGCGGGCGGTGAAGACCAGGGTGGCGTTGTGGCCGCCGAACCCGAAGGCGTTCGCGACCGCGGCGTGCACCCTTTCCCGGCGCGCCACCCCGGTCACCACATCCAGCTTGATCTCCGGATCGAGCCGATCGAGGTTGATCACCGGTGGAATCAACCCGTCGCGCAGCGCGCAGATCGTCGCCACCGCGCCGATCGCCCCCGCCGCGCCCAGGGTGTGCCCGGTCATCGACTTCGTCGCCGTCACCGCCGGATGGGTGCCGATCGCCGCCGCGATCGCCTCGGCCTCCAACGGGTCACCGACCGGCGTGGAGGTGGCATGGGCGTGCACCAACCCGACGTCGGTCGGCGCGACCCCGGCCCGGCGCAACGCCGTGCTGATCGCCCGCGCCTGGTTCACCGGGTCCGCGGTGGTGATGTCGGCGGCATCGGAGTTCACCGACGCGCCCGCCGCGACCGCGTGCACCCGCGCCCCGCGGGCCGCGGCGAACCCCTCCCGCTCCAGCACCACGACCGCCGCGCCCTCACCCAGAACGAACCCGTCCCGGTCGGCGTCGAAGGGCCGCGACGCCGCCGCCGGATCGTCATGGCGGGTCGACAGCGCCCGCATCTGCGCGAACGCGGCCAACGGCAGGTTGTCCACCGGCGCCTCCACCCCGCCGGCGACGACGACGTCGGCGAGATCAAGGTCGATCATCTCCATCGCGATGGAGATCGCCTCCGCGCCCGACGCGCACGCGCTGACCGGCGTGCGCGCCCCGGCCTTCGCGCCCAGGTCGATGCTCACCCACGCCGCCGGGCCGTTCGCCATCAGCATGATGATCGCGTGCGGCGACATCCGCCGCGCGTTGCCCGCCTCCACGATCCGATGCTGGCCCAGCGTCGACTGCACCCCGCCGTACCCGGTGCCGATGACCACGGCCAGGCGCTGCGGGTCGACCTGCGGGCGACCGGCGTCCGCCCACGCCTCCCGGGCGGTGACCATCGCCATCTGCTCGCAACGGTCCAGCTTGCGGGCGTCCTTGCGGGGCAGCGACGCGCCCGGGTCGACGGGCAGCCGTCCGGCCAGGCGCACGGGCAGCTCCCGCGCCCACTCGTCCTCGACGATCACGACACCCGACGTCCCGGCGAGCAACCCCGCCCAGCTGGTCGCGAGATCACCGCCGAGCGGGGTCATCGCGCCGATTCCGGTGACCACGATCCTGTCCCGTACCATCCGGTCTCCTGTCCCTGCACCGTTGCCTCGCACGCGCCCGGTGGGGCAGACCGATGCCGGCACACCCCACGCGCGTTACCTCCGGTTCACCATCGCAGCCCGGCGCCGCGTTCGCCCAGCACCGGCACCACCGGAATCAGACACCGGCCGTTGTGGAGGACCGACAACCCGCCACGGCGGCAGGCACCTCACGCGAGGCCCGGGTCAGGGACCGTAGACGCGTGCGGGGGTCAGGAACACCGCCGTGCGGCGCTGCTCGCGCATCACCCGGTCATAGGTGGGCCAGTCGTCATGCGTGCCCCCGGCGGCGATGAAGACCTCCCGCAGCAGCAGCCGCAGACGTTCGGCGTCGACGTCGGGATGCGGGTCGTCCGGGCCCAGCAGCTGCGCCGCACCCTCGACCGTCGCCCACCGCCAACCTGAACGCACGGTCGCGGCCGCGGCCGGCCGGACCCGAAGATGCGCCAGTTTCACCCCGCCGTAGGTCACGAACCCCACCGCGGGCACGCCGCTGAGCGGATGGTCCATGAAGGCGACGTTGACAACCGATGCCTGGATCCCGCCGTCGGCGCGCGCCGTGGAGATCACGGCAAGCCCGCTCTCGGCGCGGCCGAGAGCGGCGGCGTCCTCGAAGGTGGTCACGGTGATGTTCACCCTTCGTCCGTCGATGATCTCCATGGTAGGCCCCGCGCGCCCTCCCCGTCCGCCAAAACGATCATGACGTGGTCCGTCGCGGACCCACGCGGCTCCAGGGCAGCACCCCTGAACTGCGGTGATACCCGCCCTCGCGGGCCTGGACGCGGCCCGGTGCGACCGTGGGAGCAGACCCGCCGACAGTGGGGTCACCCGCGCCCGCCCACCCCAGTGGCACCGACCCGCGCCGACCGGCCCACCAGGTGATGATCACGGATTCATCTGGCGTTCACCGACCCGCCCGATCACGGCTTCGGTGACGGGGCAGATTCGCCGCGTGCCCATGACACTGATCGCAGGAACCTTCCGGATCGTCGGCGCCTCCCCCGACGGCGACTCCGTGCGCTTCTACCCGCACGACCGCCAGGCGTTCGCCCACGCGGGCATCGCGGTGAAGGCCAACGCCGCCGGCGGCGTGCAGCTACGCCTGGACGCCATCGACGCCCTGGAAACCCACTACACCCCGCCGCACGGCTCGCACTCCTGGCATCAGCGCCCCGAGTTCGCCGCCGGCGCCGCGGGCGCCCTGCTGCGGGAACTCGGCTTCACCGACGTCACCCGCAGCACCGCGGGCACCGTCACCGCCGCCACCCCCACCACCGTCGACGGCTACATCCTCACCCGCTTCGCCGACACCTACGGCCGCGCCGTCGCCATGGTCTTCGCCGGCGACCCGCCCGCCGGCGCCCGCGACGGCGCTGCGCGCTACCTCGACGTCGACGGGCTGCGCCGCTCGGTCAACCACCGGCTGCTCGCCGCCGGCTGGGTCTACCCGACCTTCTACTCCAAGCTCTACGTCGACCTGCGCGCCGACCTCGCCGCGACCGCCGCCGCCGCGCGCCGCGCCGGGACCGGTCTGTGGAAACTCGACGTCACCACCGCCGGGTTCACCGTCGCCTCCCGCGACGCCCTCACCGAGGAGCTGGTCATCCTGCCGAAACTGTTCCGCCGCCTCGCCGAATACCTCTCCCTCGACGAGACCGGCGGCGTCGACCTCACCGGGTTCCCCGCGTTCCTCGCCACTTTGGAGGACCGCCTGTTCACCGTCCCCACCGGCCAGGCCACCGCCCTGGACACCCTCGTCACCGTCACCGACGACCCCGCCGGCGCCGGCCAGCGGGTCACCCTGGCCCTGCCACCCGAACAGACTGTCTTCCTGGAGTCCTGAGAGCTTCCTGGAGTCCTGAGAGCTTCCTGGAGTCCCGGCAGATCCGGCTCCCGTCCCCGCACGCGCCGCGCCGGGCCTCGCACCCACACCCCTCGGCGACCCAAGGTCGCGCTGCGGCATGCTGGACGGCATGGCGCAGGACCAAGGTCGGACGCTGTCAGGTGCGCTGCGGCTACCGGACGGACTGTGGGTGCGCGGCCGCGGCCTACGTCATCCGCCGCCCCCGGGGCCGGCACCCGACACTGGCCTCTACCTCGGGTCCGCGCGCCTGCGCCGGCGCCACGACGGCGCACTGAGCTGGCCGCACACCTGGATCGACTGGCCCGACTTCGGCGTGCCACGCGACCGCGACGACGCCGTCGCCCAGATCCGCGCCCTGCATGAGCGGGCCAGCGCCGGCGCCGCGGTCGAACTCGCCTGCGGCGGCGGGGTCGGGCGCACCGGCACCGCCCTGGCGTGCCTGGCCATCCTCTCCGGCCTACCCCCGACCGACGCCGTCACCTGGACCCGCCTGCATCATCATCCCCGCGCTGTCGAAACACCCTGGCAGCGCCGCTGGGTGCGCGCCTTCCCCGGCCGCTGTTCTGGCGCCGGGCCCGGCCACCGGAGCTGAGCTGTCCGCTCAGAGCCAAAAAATCTGTGCTCGCCACAGTAGACATCGGACTCGGCGACGGATAGCTTTACTGTTGTAGCCACGAGGGTCCATGGTCGCGGCAGACAGGAACTGTCGCGAGCAGGGCGGCGGCCAGACGGTTCGCCGAGCACAACGCGCAAGACCAGCACGAGCCCGCAGACGGTCAGCAGAGAGGAGTAGACGCCATCAGGATCGCCCGGGCGATGAGGTAGCTCGCCCGGTCCCGTAGTCCCCGGATTGGAAGGTGGTTCCCGGTCACGCACATGCGATCTCCGCGCACCCGTCCTCTGGGACGGCGGCGCGGAACCCAGGAACCCGGCCTGTCTGGCCGGTAGATGGTGTTGAACCCTTGGGACCCTGGTGCCGGCTGGCACCAGGGTCCCCTTCGATGTTTACGAGAGGTGCAATGAATCCTGGAACGACCCGCCGACCGGCCGACAGCCTCGACGACGACGACTACCCCGCCTACACCATGGGCCGCGCGGCCGACATGCTCGGCACCACCCCTGCCTTCCTGCGGGCCCTGGGCGAAGCCCGCCTGATCACCCCCCTGCGTTCGACCGGCGGCCACCGCCGCTACTCCCGCTACCAGCTGCGCACCGCCGCCCGTGTCCGGGAACTCGTCGACGCCGGCACCGCGATCGACGCCGCCTGCCGCATCGTCATCCTCGAGGACCAACTCACCGAAGCCAAGAAGATCAACCGGCAGCTCCGCGACGACCAGCCGCCCAACCAGCCGCCGACCGCCGAACCCTCCTGACCAGCCGACCCGGCCGGGGACACGGGCGAGGCAGCCGCTCAGCACCCGAGGTCCCGCGCGAAGCTCACCGGCGTCGGATGATCGAGCGCAACGACCCGACGAGGAAGGCGTTCAGAGCGCCCAGGACCCGCTGCAGGTCGTCGATGCCGCGCACGCCGGGGGCCTGGTGCAGCGCCGCCGCGGTCACGGTCCACCACGTCGAAGATCTTCCCGGCGGCCTGGCGGACGCGGTCGGGTCGGTGGGCCGCGTGGCCGAGGACCAAGCCCGGCGGACCGAGACGTCGGCGATACCAGGACAGCGGATGCACGAGGACACCGGCGGCGGCGAGCCGTTCGTCGAGCGCGACGTCGTCACGGCCCTCGAGGAACAACGGAACGAAGAGTCCCGGTAGTGGCCGGCGCGGCGGGTGCATAGTCCACGCATGGCCGGGTCCGAGGCCGGGAGACGTGCTGCTCAGGCCGATCGAGTCATCGCTTTCTCCGCGAGGTGACGGTGGACCACGCGGATGATCGTGGCAGCGGCCTCGCGCAGGCGGTCGGGTGGGTGGGCGGCGTAGCCGAGGACCAGGCCCGGTGGGCCGGGGCGGCGGCGGTGCCGCGACAGGGGAAGGACGAGGACGCCCTCGGCGCACAGCCGCTCGGCGAGGACCATGTCGTCGGCCTGGGCGTCGGGCAGGGTGACGAGCAGGTGCAGGCAGGCGGCGACGCCCCGCACGGTCACCCCCACCGTCGTGATGGCCGCGTTCGAGGTCTTCTGTCCGGTGGGTCGGCGGGCGGCCCTGGCCTGGGTGGTCCAGGCCAGGGCCAGTGGGAAGACGATCAAAGAAAGGAAAGCCTGGAGGAACGGTCCGACGTCGACGACGTCGACGACGTGGGCGAGTGCCGAGCCGACGAACACGAACAGGAACACCGGCAGGGCCAGCATCTGCACGACGAGCAGCAGCGGGGTCGCGGCGAGCAGGCGGCGGCTGCTGCCGGCGAGGCCGGTGAACACGATGACCCAGTCGACGCAGGGGCACAGCAGGACCAGCGGCACGCCGAGGCGGACGGCTTGGTCGCCGGGCAGGAAACTGAACATCGCGGCGACCACGCACGGTACGACGGCGAAGGTCACCACGAGCGCGGCGGCCAGGAACCGTCTGTCACGCAGCGAACCGACGAGTTCGGCGGCGGGTACCTGCAGGAACGTCACGTACAGCAACGCACCCAAGAGCGGGTTGATCGCATGCTCGAGGCCCGGCCCGAGTCCCGGGGCCGCGAGACCCTCACCGCCGCGCTGGCCGGGTGGGACGATCCCGGTGCCGCGTTCACCGCGGTGTCGCAGATTGGCACGGAAGCAG
>NZ_JALKFU020000267.1 GCF_023242965.2 Frankia sp. AgKG'84/4 | reverse complement strand
GGCCGCCTGGGTGATCGCCCGGCCGATCGGGTGCTCGCTGGCGTCCTCGGCGGCGCCGGCGATCCGCAGCACCTCGGCGGGATCCTCACCCGGCGCCGCGTGCACGGCGGCCAGGCGCATCCGGCCGGTGGTCACCGTTCCGGTCTTGTCGAGCAGCACCGTCCGCACCTGTCGGGTGGATTCCAGCACCTCCGGGCCGCGGATCAGGATGCCCAGCTGGGCGCCCCGGCCCGTGCCCACCAACAGCGCCGTCGGCGTCGCCAGGCCGAGCGCGCACGGGCAGGCAATGATCATGACCGCCACCGCGGCGGTGAAGGCATCCGTCGCGGGCCGCCCGGCCGCGAGCCAGCCGCCGAGGGTGACCAGCGCGGCCGCGATCACGACCGGGACGAACACGGCCGAGATCCGGTCGGCCAGCCGCTGGACGCGCGCCTTGCCGCTCTGGGCCTGCTCGACCAGTCGCGCGATGCGGGCGAGCTGGGTGTCGGCCCCGACCCGGGTGGCCCGTACGACCAGACGGCCGCCCGCGTTGACCGTCGCGCCGACGACGGCGTCGCCTGGTCCGACCTCCACTGGCACCGACTCGCCCGTCACCATGCTCGCGTCGACAGCGGACAGGCCGTCGAGGACGACCCCGTCGGTCGCGACCTTCTCCCCGGGACGGACCACGAACTCGTCGCCGAGGCGCAGGTCATCGATGGGAATCCGCACCTCGGCGGGCGCGCCGGGCGCCTCGGCGGGCCGGCGCACCGTCACCTCGCTGGCGCCGAGATGCAGCAGGGCACGCAGCGCCGCGCCGGAGCGGCGCCGGGCCCGCAGCTCCAGGAACCGCCCGGTCAGCAGGAACACCGTGACCCCGGCGGCCACCTCGAGGTAGATCTCGGTGCCGGCACCGCCGCCATCGTGAGCACCCATGGTCATGGTGTCGCCACTGAGCGCGGTCATCGTGTCGTGGCCGGTCGCCGCACTGGTGCCGACATCGACCATCCCGCCGGTGAGCGAGAACGGGTGGCGCAGGCCGGGTGCGCCCGCGCCGCCGAAGACCAGCGCGTAGAGCGACCAGCCGAAGGCCGCGAGCGTGCCGAGGGACACCAGGGTGTCCATGGTGGCGGCGCCATGGCGGGCCCCGCGCGCCGCAGCGGCGTGGAACGGCCAGCCGCCCCAGCACACCACGGGCGTTGTCAGACCCAGGCTGACCCACTGCCAGTAGTCGAACTGCCAGGCCGGCACCATCGCCAGCACCAGGACCGGCACCGCGAGCGCCGCGGAGACGACCAGCCGGCGCCGCAGCCCCCGCGGGTCCGCGTCACCGGCCTCGTTCACGTCACCGGCCTCGTCCGCCTCGCCGGCCTCGTCCGCCTCGCCGGCCTCATCCGCGCCCGACCGGTCAGCCCGCCGCTCGCGGCCGTGTTCGGGAACCTCGTCCAGGTCGACGCCGGTCGCGGGCGGTTCGGCGCGGGACGTCGGCGACCGTTCCGGCAGGCTCGCCGAATAGCCGGCTGCCCGCACCGTCCGGATCAGATCCTCGATCGTCACCGGCGCGGCGGCGGGTGGCTGCACGCCGCCGGCGAGGGTGACGGTGGCCTTCTCGGTGGCATAGTTCACCGAGGCGGTGACGCCGTCGAGCCGGTTCAGCTTGCGCTCGACCCTCGCCGCGCAGGACGAGCAGGTCATCCCGCCGATCGCGAGCTCGATGCGACCCGGCTCCGTGGCCTCGACGCCGATGGCGCTCATCCTGTGCTCCTCCACTCGACCGTCAGGTCCGCCCGGGACGTCAGGCCCGCCCGACCAGCTCGAAACCGGCCTCCACGACGGCCGCCCGGACATCCCCGTCCGCGAGCACGTCCGCACTCACCACGGTCACCCGGCCGTCGGCGAGGTCGACCTCGACGCTCGACACCGCGGGCAGCCGCTCCAGTTCCTCGGTGACCGACTGGGCGCAGTGCCCGCAGGTCATACCGGTGACGGTGTAGGCAGTCGTGGTCATCGTCGTCCTCGTCTCGTCTGCCGTGGTCGCACAACGCCGGACGGGCCGCCCGGCAGCTCGAAAGATACCCCTCCCCCGTATGGTCGGCAACTACCCCCCAGGGGTATCCCGGGAGGCGACGGAGATCACGGCGAGCGGAAGTGGACACGGGCAGCGCGCGCCGCCACACGCCAGCGACAGGAGGACCCGGGCGCTGCGCGAACTCGGAAGCGGATTTGTCCGACGGGGCGGCGCCCCTCTTACCCGCCGAGCACCCGCGTCCGGGCGGTGTGACGTCGCGGGACGGTCTCCCGGCGCCCCCGGAACGCGGGCGGTCCGGCGAACGACCTACGCCGGCGGCACCATCGACCCCGCCCGGGAAAGTCCACACCCACGCCCCGAAACGCCGCAAGGTGGAACCGAAGCGCACATGACGCCATGCCGACATCGGAAATCGAACATGAGTTCGATACAACGCGCAGGGGCGACTACGATCGCTTCATGATCTTCACGCGAGGGACCGGACGGGCGAAGCATCGCCCGTCCGGTGCCGGATCAGCGGCCGGCGGCCAGGCCTCGGGCCACTTCGACCGCCCAGTAGGTCAGGATGATGTCCGCCCCGGCCCGCGAGATCGCGGTGAGCGTCTCGGTGATCGCCCGCTCGCGGTCTATCCACCCGGCCGCCGCCGCCGCCTCGACCATCGCGTACTCCCCCGAGACCTGGTAGGCGGCAACGGGCACGTCGACCGCGTCCGCGACAGCCCGCAGCACGTCGAGGTAGGCCAGCGCGGGCTTCACCATCACCGCGTCCGCGCCCTCGGCGAGGTCGAGCGCCACCTCCCGCAGCGCCTCGCCCACCGAGCGGGCCGGGTCCTGCTGGTAGCCGGCCCTGTCGCCGAACTGTGGCGCGCATTGCGCCGCGTCCCGGAACGGGCCGTAGAACGCCGAGGCGTACTTCGCCGAGTAGGCGAGGATCGGCAGGTCGGGGTAGCCGTCGGCATCCAGCGCGGCCCGGATCGCGCCAACCTGGCCGTCCATCATCCCGCTCGGCGCGACGACCTCAGCGCCGGCGCGGGCCTGCGCGACGGCGATCGAGGCGTAGCGGGCCAGGGTGGCGTCGTTGTCGACCTCGCCGGCATCGGTCAGCAAGCCGCAGTGTCCGTGGTCGGTGTACTCGTCCAGGCAGAGATCGGTCATCACCACGATGTCCCCGCCGACCTCGCCGACGAGGTCGGCGAGCGCCAGCTGGACGATCCCGTCAGGGTCGTCGGCGGCCGAGCCACGGGCGTCCTTCTCGGTCGGAACGCCAAAAAGGATCAGCCCGCCAACGCCCGCCTCGACCGCCTCGACGGCGGCCCTGCGCAGCGAGGTGCGGCTGTGCTGGACGACGCCGGGCATCGACGAGATGGGGATCGGCTGGTCGACCCCTTCCTTCACGAACATCGGCAGCACCAGGTCGGCCGGTCTCAGCCGGACGCTGGAGACCATCCGGCGCAGCGCGGGCGAACGGCGCAGCCGCCGGGGACGCGCGCCCGGATACCCGGGCGCGGTCACCGCCGTGAGCCGCGGCGGGGCTTGGGCAGGCGGGCAGCCAGCGGGCCGATCTTGCCGAGTTCCTCGCGGTGCTCGGCGGCGAAGTCCGCGAGCGCGGTGACCAGCGCGGGGATTGTCGCCTCCGGCGCCTGCACGTCGACCCGCAGCCCGAGTTCCTGCGCGGTCGCCGCGGTGGCCGGGCCGATGACGGCGATCACCGTGGTCTCGTGCGGCTTGCCAGCGATGCCGACGAGGTTGCGCACGGTCGAGGAGGACGTGAAGACAACCGCGTCGACGCGGCCGCCCTTGAGGGCCTCGCGGATCGGCGCGGGCGGCGGCGCGGCCCGAACAGTGCGGTACGCCGTGACGTCATCAACCTGCCAGCCACGGTCCTTCAAACCGGCGACCAGCGTTTCGGTCGCGATGTCGGCGCGCGGGAGAAGCACCCGGTCGAGCAGGTCGAGCGACTCGTCGAACTCCGGCCAGTCCTCCAGCAGACCCTCGCTGGACTGCTGCCCAGAGGGCACGAGGTCAGGTCGGATGCCGAAGGCACGCAGCGCGTCGGCGGTAGCCTCGCCGATCGCGGCCACCTTGACCCCAGCGAAGGCGCGGGCGTCCAGGCTGCGTTCCTCGACCTTCTCCTGCACGGCGCGCACGGCGTTCACCGAGGTGAAGGCGACCCACTGGTACCGGCCGGAGACCAGACCGGTGATCGCCCGCTCCATGGGCGCGGCCGTCCGGGGCGGTTCGACGGCGATGGTCGGCACCTCGAGCGGGCTCGCGCCGTGCGAACGCAGCAGGTCGGACAGAATCGCCGCCTGCTCCTTGGTCCGCGGCACCAGCACCGTCCAGCCGAACAGGGCGCGGGTCTCCCACCAGGACAGCTTCGACCGGGTGGCGACCACCGGGCCGACGGAGAGCACCACCTGTGTGATGGGCGTGGTGGTGGCGTTCAGCAGCGGAGCGGCATCACCCTCCACCCGGTCCAGCGTGGAGGTGATCGTCCGCTGATCGGTGGTGGTGCCATCAACGGTCACCGCGATCGGGGTGTCCCCGGGCCGGCCGTGCTCCACCAGCGCCGCCGCGACCTTGCCTGTCTCGGCCGGCGCCGCGGTCACGACGAGGGTGCCGGGAAGCTGCGCGAGCATGGCCCAGTCCACATCACCGGGCGAGGTGGCCGGCGCGCCGAAACCACCGAAGCCGGGGCTACCCAGGCCGAGGGGCGAACCGAAGCCACCGCCACCAAGACCGGAGCCGAGGCCACCACCGAGACCGGTCATCGGGCGGGCGCCCAGGCGGCCCGCGCCGAACCCGGGGCCGGTCAGGGGGCCGACAGGCTCCCCGGTGCCGAACGGCGACGGCGTGGGCAGCGTGCCCGAAGAGGAGAAGACACCGGAGGTCGTCGCAAAGGTGATCGGAGATCCGGGGGCCACCCCGGCATAGGTGGCGACGGCGGCGCCGGTGAGGACGCCGGGCACGACCCGGTAGGGGATGCGCGCCTTCGCGAGGGCCTGCGCGTCGGCGGCACCAATGCGGGTCAGCCACGGGTCGGACGCGTAGAGCCGGACCACCCTGTCTCCGGCGCGGGCCCGGCTGACGACCGCGGCCGTCGCCGCCTCGGCGTCCCGGACCGGCTTGGCCGCCTCGAGGTCACCGATGCGCAGCACCTCGGCGGAGAGGTTCTCCACCACAGCGGGCGCGACGTCCGGGTCGGCGACGACGAGGTCCGCCGCTGCCAGGGTCTCGACCGCCAGGACGGTCAACAGCCCCGGGTCACTGGGGCCGGCACCCACCAGTGCAACCGGGGAGACGGGCTTCTTCGTGCGTCGGGTGGCCATGCTCAGCGATTTCCCATCAGCGAGTGTGCTCCGGCGGACAGCAGGTCGTCCGCGAGGCGCTGCCCGAGCGCCTCCGGGTCGACGGCGGACCCGGTCACGTCACGCCGGAGGACGGTGCTGCCATCCGGCGCGGCGACGACCGCCCGCAGGCGCAGTCGACCCGCGGGGGACGCATCTTCGCCCGGTGCCACCGGGCCAGCGTCCGCCGCGAGCGCTGGTTCTGCCACTGCCAGCGCGCCGACCGGAGCGGAACATCCGGCCTCGATTCCCGCGAGGAACGCGCGTTCCGCACGCACCGCGACGGACGACGATGCGTCATCGAGCACAAACCGTAGCAGCTCGGCGAGCTCGCTATCGACGGGCTGACCATGATCTGGCCACGTATGGCCACCGACCCGTCCCACACGCGGACCCTCCGGGTGGTCCGCCGCCCTCCCAGCGGCGGCCGCGGCACCGACCAGCGCCCGAGCCGGACCGGCGACGGCGAGACCCCGCAGGCCGGCGCACTCGACCGCCAGCGCACCCTGGCCGGGCGCCGGCAACATGATCGACGGGTCGAGGATCTCGGTGACGGCGTCGAGTCGGTCCAGACGGGCCAGGCCCGCATACGCCAGCACGACCGCGTCGACCTCGCCATCGATCGCCTTCTTGAGCCGGGTGTCGACGTTGCCGCGGATCGCGACGACGTCGAGGCCGAGTCCGAGCGCCCGCAGCTGCGCTGCGCGGCGCGGCGCACCGGTCGCGACCCGCGCCCCGGCGCCGAGCTCGGCCAGGCGGCGCCCACCGGGCGAGACGAGCACATCCCGGGTGTCCTCCCGGCGGGGCACGGCGGCGAGGACCACGCCAGCCGGGGTCGCCGTCGGCAGGTCCTTCAGCGAGTGCACCGCGAGGTCGATCTCGTTCGCGAGCAGGGCGTCACGCAACGCGTTGACCCACACCCCGGTTCCACCGATCTGACTGACCTCGGCCGACGAACGGTCACCTGCGGTGACGATCGGGACCAGGTCCACCTCGCAGCCAACCTTGTCCCGCAGCTCGGCGGCGATCGTCCCGGACTGGGCCATCGCGAGCGCCGAACGCCGCGTTCCCAACCGCAGCCGGCGACCGGCGAACCGCGCGCGCAGGGCGCTGGCCCGGGCCGCCGGGCCAGCCGCGTCGGGGTCGGTCGTCGTCGGGTCGGTCACGAACGCTCCACCAGATCAAGATCAGGCGCGGACACCACGGCGGGCACCTCACGCGGAAGGTCGAACAGTTCTCGCAGCGCCTCGGCGTAGGAATCGCCCCCGGGCGCTCCGGCGAGCTGCTGGACGCGCACGGTCGGCGCGTGCAGCAGCTTGTCCACAACGCGCCGGACCGCGCCCTCCACCAGATCCCACTCCCGATCGTCCAGGTCGGGCAGGCGGGTGTGCAACCTGGCGAGTTCGCCGTGCACGACCGAATCGGCGTGCGCGCGCAGTGCCACCACGGTCGGGGCGACCCGCACCGCGCGGCGACGGTCGAGGAAACCCGCGACCTCCGCGGCGACCAGGCTGCGGACCGCCTCGACATCGTGCGCCACCTGCGCGCCGTCGAGCGCCACCCGCAGCGCCTCCAGGTCGAGCAGGCTCACCCCGGGCAGCGCGCGCACCGCCGGGTCGATGTCGTGCGGCAGCGCCAGGTCGAGGAAGACC
>NZ_JALKFU020000266.1 GCF_023242965.2 Frankia sp. AgKG'84/4 | reverse complement strand
CCCGTGCACACGGCGCCGAGGACGGCCACCGCGGCCACGGACATCCGCCAGCCGCCGTGCGCGTCCAGCCCGGCCGGGACCAGCCGGCCGAGCAGCCCGCCGAGCGACGTCGCGGACACGTACATGCCGATCGCCGGCGCCGCGACGTCGGCACGCACCTGGTCGCCGACGTGCCCCATGGCCACCGCGACCACCGAGGACAGCGCGACCCCGGCCGCGCCGCGCGCCACCAACAGCAGCGGCAGGTTCGGCGCGGCGGCGCCGACCCCCACGCAGACGCAGCCCGTCACCAGCCCGACGATCATCACCGGTACCCGGCCGACTCGCTCGGCCAGCGCGGACATCGGCAGCACCGAGAGGGCGAGCGCACCGGTCGTCACCGACACAGTCAGGCTCGCGCGCGTCGCGTCGACGCCGAAGGTCCGCGCGATCTGCGGCAACGACGCCTGCGTCGAGTACAGCATCGCGAACGCGGCGAGCCCCGCCGCGACGATGGCGACCTGCAGCCGCCGAAGCTCGGCGGAGCCGGGCAGCAGCGGCGGCGGCTCGGGCGGGGTCACCCAGGTGACGCTAGGACGGCCTGGACCCACCGATGCGACCATGTGGCCTACCAGGCAGGCGGTGGCTCCCGGGCGGCGCCGTCCGCTGCCCTCCGTGCGGGGAGCGAGCGCCAGGACGGCGCGGGGTCGGCCGCCGGGGGCTAGGCGTACCAGCGGTCGCTGGAGGGAGCGCCAGGGATGGTGATCGGGACCATGTTGTACGCGGTGCCACGCCTGGTTCATCCGGACGGCCGCGTCGTCGTTCGTCACCCCGCGCAGGCACCGGCGGGAACAGGCGAATGTGGGCGCGGGTGGCGCCGGGCGGCCCCGTCGAGTAGACCGAGAGGTGGCGTGGAACATACCGGGTACTCGATCCCGGGACCTGATGGAGGACCTGATGACCGAACTGAACCCGTTCAGCTACCAGGGAAAGCGGGTCGTGGTGACCGGGGCGGCGTCGGGGGTCGGCGCCGCGCTCGTCGAGCTGCTCGCCGAGCTCGGCGCCACGCACATCACCGCGATCGACCGGAACCGGCCGGCAGCCGCGGTCCACCAGTACATCGAGGCGGATCTGTCCTCGGCGGCCGGCGTGCGGGCGGCGGCCGGTGCCGTCGAGGGGCCGGTACACTCGCTGTTCGTGAACGCCGGTGTCGCCGGCACCCAGCCGGCCCGGATCGTGCTGAGCGTGAACTACCTCTCGGCCCGGCTGCTCACCGAGCTGCTGACGCCGCGGATGCCGGCCGGGTCGGCTGTCACCGTCACCGCGTCGACGGCCGGCGGCGGCTGGCCGGCGCACCGCGACGAGCTGCTGGAGCTCATGGGCGTCGACGACTGGGACAAGGCGCTGGCGTGGCTGGAGGCCCGCCCGGCGCTGATCGGCGACCCGTACGCGCTGTCCAAGGAGGCCGTGCAGTTCTACACGATGTTCGCCGCGCGGTCGCTGGCCCAGGCCGGGCTGCGGATCAACAGCGCCTGCCCGGGCCCCATCACCACGCCGCTGCTCGCCGACTTCAAGGCCACCATGACGGAGAAGGTGCTGGACTGGGCCGTCAGCCAGGGCAACGGCCGGCCGGCCACGCCCGCGGAGGTCGCCCACATTCTGGCCTTCCTCGGCTCCGAGGCTTCGGCCTACCTCAGCGGCGTCAACATCACCGTTGACGGTGGCATGACCGCCGCCCTCAACACCGGTCAGGCCGACCTGTCCGCCCTGACCGGCTGACGTCCGTGCCCAGCAGGGCCGCCGCGACCGCGATCACGGCTGCCATGGTGACGAGGCCGGACTCACCGGCGACGTAGCTGAGCGCCAGCGGGGACGCGGTGACGGCGGCCGTCGTCGCCGCGTCGATCACCGTGTTGACGGCGTTGTGGGCGATCGCGACCGGCCAGATGCTGGCGCTACGCTCGCGCAGCCAGGCGTAGAACACCCCGGCGGCGGTGACGGTCACGACCACGGTCGGTGCCACGGCCCAGCGGCTGCCGACCGAGTCGTACGACGTGGTCAGAAGAATCAGCGGCAGGTGGAACAGGCCGTGCAGGAAGCCGGTGACCAGCGCCGCGCGGCGGCGCGACGTCAGCTCACGCAGCTTCGGGAGCAGGAATCCGCGCCAGCCGATCTCCTCGCCCAGGATGACAGCGGTGAACACGACGGTGCCGAACACGATGTCGGGCAGCGTGGTGCTCAGGCCGTGGAACCACACCAGCCCGAAGGCCTGGGCGATCAGATACGGCGCGGCGACGATGAGCACCGGGACGGCGATCGCCACGGGCCAATACCGCAGCCCGGCCCGGCGCAGGCCAACCCCCGCCCACAACGTGCGACGCTGGCCACGAGGAGTGACGGTGAAGGTCGTGCCGACCACCGCCAGCACCGGTACCAGGATGGACAGCAGCGGCGCGAGCTGGCTCGAGCTGCTGAGGAAGGCCAGCCCGATGCCGAGCTCGGCGCCGAAGACCATCGTGAGATAGGTCGCCACCTGGCGGGTGGCCAGGGGGCGGGCGCCGGGTATCGACGGCGCCGAGGGGGCGGGAGCGGCGGCCGTCGGCGGCGGTGTGAGGACGGGCGGCGAGAGGAGCGGCGCGCTGCCCTGGCGGGGCGGGCCGGAGGCGTACGGGGCGGATGGCAGCGCGCTGACCATGAATCTCTCCTGGCTCGGGTCGGCCGCGGTCGACCGATGCCCTGAATAATCAGGTCCACGGGCGGATCGGCGCATCGGGCGGTGGTACCCCCCGCCCGGCATCCCTCGGGCGGATGTCGGGCGCCTCCGCGTCATCCTCTGGAGGGATGTCGACGACCGGGGCGGCGGCATACCCTCGGCCCGTGAGCGCCACGACCATCGCGGGGTGGACCCGGCCGGCCCTGCGTCCGCCCCTGACCGACCTCGCGGTAGCGGTCGTCCTGACACCGCTGCTGGTGTGGGCGGTCGTCCACGTGTCGTGGCGGGAGACGGGATTCTCCCGGCCGGACGCGGTCGCGGTCGCCCTGACGGTCCTCGTGGGGATGGCGCTGGCCTGGCGCCGGGCCCAGCCGCTGGGCGCGCTCAGCGCCGCGACGGCCTGCGTCGTCGGCGCGACCGTCGCCGGCTACGACGTGACCGACGCGCAGCCGTTCATCGTGTGCGCGCTGCTGCTGTCGCTGGCCTACCACCGTGATCCGCCGGCCGCGCCGGCCGGGCTCGCGATAGCCGCCGTCGGGTTCACCGTCGCCGTGCTCAGCCACCCGCCCGGCCTCGGTAGGGACAACGTCGGCTGGACCTTTGGCCTGCTCATCGCCTCTTGGGCGGCCGGTCGGCTGCTTCGCACCCGCCGCGAGGTTCTGCTGGCCCGCGCGGAGGCGGCCGAGGAGCGCGCTCGCTCCGCGGCCGGGCGCGCCGCGCGCATGGTCTCCAGCGAACGCCTGCGGATAGCCCGCGAACTGCACGACATCCTCTCCCATACGGTCAGCGTCATCGCCGTGCAGGCGACCGTGGGGCACCACCTCGCCGGCACCGATCCGGCCGCGGCGCGTAGCTCGCTCGGCATCATCAGCGACAGTGCCCGCGAGGCGCTCGACGAGCTGCGCCGGCTGCTGCCGGTGTTGCGGGACGAGGAGGGCCGCGTCGACGAGGAGGTACCCATCGACGGGGCTCCACCCGGCTCGTCCGCAGTGTCCGTCGCGCCGGCGCGGAGCCTGGCCGACATCGAACCGCTGGTCGCCCGGATCCGTGACGCCGGTGTCCCGGTGCGGCTGCGCATCGAGGGGGCGGAGCGGGTGTTGTCACCGGCGGCGCAGGCCTGCGGGTTCCGGATCGTCCAGGAGGCCCTGACGAACGTCCTCAAGCACGCCGGCGAGGCGAGCGCCGACGTCATCGTCGCCTACCACCCCGACGCGCTGGAGCTGACGGTGACCGATGACGGTCGATTCCCGGTCGCCACCGCGCCCCGCGAGGGACACGGACTGCCCGGGATGCGGGAACGCGCCGCGCTGTTCGGCGGCACCCTGGCCGCCGGGCCCCGGCCCGCCGGTGGCTTCCAGGTGCGGGCCCGCATCCCCGATGGTGGCTCGCCGTCGTGAGCGGCGGTCCCGAGGGCGGCGCCGCGGTGATCAGGGTCGCGGTGGCCGAGGACCAGGAGCTGGTGCGCAGCGGCTTCGTGGCGCTGCTGGGCTCGGCGCCGGACATCGAGGTCGTCGGAGAGGCCGGCGACGGGCTGGAGGCGATCGCGCTGGCGCGGCGGACCCGCCCCGACGTGCTGCTGATGGACATCCGGATGCCGAACCTCGACGGGGTCAGCGCCACCCGCCGGATCGTCGCCGACCCGCTCACCACGGCCACCCGGGTCGTCATCCTCACCACGTTCGACCTGGACAGCCACGTGCACGACGCGTTGCGCGCCGGGGCGAGCGGCTTCCTGCTCAAGGACGTCACGGCGGTCGATCTGCTGGGCGCCGTCCGGGTCGTCGCGGCGGGGGAGGCGCTGCTGGCCCCGCGGATCACCCGGCGGCTGATCGGCCACTTCGCCGCGCAGCCGGTCCCCTCCGACCGGCACCGGGAGCCGGTGGCGCGGCTCACCGCCCGCGAGCGGGAGCTGCTCGTAGCGGTCGCCCGCGGCCTGTCCAACGCCGAGATCTCGCGCCGGCTGCACATCAGCCTGGCCACCACCAAGACGCACGTGAGCCACCTGCTGACCAAGCTCGACGTCCGCGACCGGGTGCAGCTGACGGTCGTCGCCTACGAGTCGGGCCTCGTCCGGCCCGGAGCGGACGGCACGCCGGAGGCCGCGATCGGAACCTGATCGGACCCGCCGGACATGCCGGGGGCGGTCGCCGCGGTCGTCTCCCAGAGGACTTCGCTGCTTTTGCTGACGGCGAGCGAGTGTCGGCAGGTGGACACCGCAACTGTCGCGAGGGCGTCAGCGCCGGCTGCGCCAGCCGTGCTCACATATTCCTCGCGACCAGGCATTCGGTCGAGCGTTGAACGTATGGGCCGACAGGGGTGGATTCGTGGTGGATGCGGTGCGGGCCTCCGGGCAGCCGCAGCCGCAGCCGCAGCCGCAGCCGCAGCCGCAGTCACAGTCGCCGTGGCCGCAGGCCGGGCCGGCCGGGGAAGCGGCTGCGGGTGTCGGGGGCGGTGGCGTCATCCCGGCCGACCCGCCGGAGCGATCGGGGCCGGTGGCGCCCTGGCCGGTGCGTTACCTGGTGGTCTGGCCGGCCCGGGCGGTCGCCTTCGTGGTTATTCTTCCGTTCTGGCTGCTTCACGAGCTTGTCCAACTGGTCAAGCGTGGGCTGCGGTTGCTGTTGTGGGACTGGTTCGCGTTGCCGGTGCTGCGGGCGTTGCGCGACTGGCTGCTCGTCCCGTTCGGGCGCGCGATCGCCTGGTGCTGGCGGCGGATCGTCCTGCCCGCGCTGAACTTGGCCTGGAAGATCGTCCAGGCGGTCGATGACTGGCTGTGGCGGTGGGTGTTCGCGCCGGTGGGCCGCGTGCTCGCGTTCCTGCTCTACCGGCTGGTCCGGGTGCCGCTGCGGTGGCTGAACCGGGTGCTGCTGGTTCCGGTGTGGCACACGCTCGCGGTGGTGGCGCGGGTCTGCGGGCGGGCGCTCGCGGCCGTCGCGGCGGCGTGCTGGTGGGCGATGGTCCGGGTCGCGCGGGCCATTGGTGTCGCGCTGCGGGTGGTGGTCGTGGTGCCGGTGGCGTGGTGCTGGCGGATGATCGTCGCGCCGGCTGGGCGGGCTGTCGGTGCGGTGCTGCGGGTGGTGATCGCGGTGCCGGTGGCGTGGTGCTGGCGGACGGTCGCGCGTCCCGTCGGCCGGGCCGTCGCGGCGACGTTCTTCGTGCTGTTCGTGGTGCCGACCCGGTGGGCGGAGCGGGCCGTCTGGCGACCGATCCGCGATGCCGTGTCGCCGGGCGCGGGCCCCAGCGGGCGAGGCTGATCCGCGCCACCCGCGCACGCACCGATCACGGCCCTGTCGTCAGTACAGGGTCGGCGTCAGTACAGGGTCGGTGTCAGAACAGGGTCGGCGTCAGAACAGGGTCGGCGGCGGGGGTGCGACCGCGCCCTCGATCACGAGCATGCGGCGCTTCGTCTCGACGCCGCCGGGGGCGGAGAACCCGTGCATCGCGCCGCCCGCGGCCAGCACCCGGTGGCATGGCACAACGATCGGCATCGGGTTGCGGCCGAGTGCCTGCCCGACCGCCTGTGCCGCACCCGGCATCCCGAGCCGGTCTGCGACCTCGCCGTAGGTGAGCGTGCCACCGGGCGGGATCGCGCGGGTGACCTTGTAGACCCGCTGGTGGAACTCGGGCGTGCCGCTCAGGTCGACGCGTACGTCGGCCAGGTCGTCCGGCACGCCGTCGAGCAGCCCGACCATCCTGCTGATCGCCGCCGCCACATCGTTCGGGACCACATCGTTCGGGACCACATCGGCCGGGACCACATCGGCCGGGAGTAGGTCGGCCGGGAGCAGGTCGGCCGGTGGGCCCTCGCCACCGTCCGTCGACCCGGTCGCGCCGCGTCCGGCGCCGACGGCCATGGCCACCGGCGCAGCGGCGTGCGCGCGGGTCGCGAGGTACCGCCGCAGCAGGGCGCGGGTTGCCGCGTCGCTGGTGGTGGGCAGCGCGACGGCCACCAGCCCGGCGTCACTCCAGGCGACACCGCAGCGGCCGAGCGCCGTGTCGAACAGGGCCATCCCCGCATCCCGCATGACCCCATCGTGCCGGACGGGTCCGACAGGTCACGGGAGAGCCGGCCGCGGCGGCGCGGGGACCGATCCCCCGCATGATCACCCCGAATCCCGGGTCGATGTCTCCGCCACGTGCACCAGGCAGCCGCCGTCCGCCCATTGTCGGCCGCTTCGCCGCAGCACGAACGCGCCGACGGACACCACGGGTGCCATCCGGCGCGGGGTCGGCGCGCGGCGAGGAGCAGAGTCGGACCGGTGGCAGTGGATGAGCGAGGCCCCGGCGGCGGCGCGGACGTCGCGGCCGGGCGCGATGCGTCGGACCCGGTCCGCGG
>NZ_JALKFU020000265.1 GCF_023242965.2 Frankia sp. AgKG'84/4 | reverse complement strand
GAACTGCGCTGGACGGTGCTGCACCGGCTCGTCGTGCTGGGCCGGGCCGGCGAGGCGGAGATCGCTGCGGAGGCGGGCCGTGACCGCAGCGCGCGGGCCGCCGAGCACGCCGCGCGGTCGCGGGCCGCGATCGCGGACCCGGCGGCGAAGGCCCGCGCCTGGGAAGCGATCGTCGCCGACGACACCGCGTCAGCGCGGCTGGTCGCGGCGAGCGCCGAGGGCTTCTGGCAGCCGGAGCAGGACGAGCTGACCGCCGTCTACGTGGCCCGCTACTTCGAGCAGATGCCGGCGATGACCGGCCGGCGCACCCCGCACGCCGCCCGTCAGATCGCCGCCGCCGCCTACCCGCAGTACGCCGTGTCGACGGCGACCGTGGACGCCGCCGAGGCGCTGCTCGGCCGGGACGACATCGATCCGCTGCTGCGCCGGGTCGTCGTCGATGCCACCGACGAGCTGCGCCGCTCGGTGCGCGCCCGAAGCTGATTCACCGATCTTGTCGCAGCGTGTGACGGCACGAACCCCTCAAACTCGCCGTCTTTGTCGCTCCGACGACGATTTCCGCCGCGATCTGCTGTACTCGGGCATGTTCCGGTAGCAAAGGAAATCTTAAGGCAAATTTCAGGGGGGTGGACGGCCATGACGGTCGGCACTGAAACGACCGGGCGGTCGACTGCGCGGGGCGGTGCGATCGTGTGGGTACTGCTGATCGGCGCCGTCATCGCGGTGTCGCTCGGGACGTACGCGAAGGTCCACGATCCGGCCGGCCGGCCGGTGCTGACCCTCGGCTTCTCCAGCGCGACGCCGATGAAGGCGTGGCTGACGACGGTGGCGCTGGTGCTCGCGGTCGGGCAGCTGATCACGGCGCTGTGGATGTGGGGCCGGCTGCCCGGCGCGGGCTCGGCGCCGGCATGGGCCAGCCTGGTGCACCGGTGGGCCGGTACCGCGGCGTTCGTGGTGAGCCTGCCGGTCGCGTTCACCTGCATCTGGTCGCTCGGCTTCGCCGACACCGACACGCGGGTCCTCGTCCACGGCATCGCGGGCTGCGCCTTCTACGGCGCGTACGCGTCGAAGATGCTCGGCCTGCGCGTGCGCGGCCTGCCCGGCTGGACGCTGCCGGTGCTCGGCTCGCTGGTGTTCGCCGCGCTCGTCACGCTCTGGCTGACCGCGTCGCTGTGGTTCTTCACCCGCTCCGGAATCCCCGTTCGACCTGCTCGCCCAGCGGCTGCGGGCCGGTGGGGCGCTGTGCCTGCTCGCCGACCGCGACCTGTCCCGGTCGGGCGTCCCGGTGGAGTTCTTCGGCGCGACCGCCACGATGCCCGCGGGCCCGGCGGCGCTCGCGCTGGCCACCGGGGCGACGCTGCTTCCCGTCACGCTCTGGTTCGACCGGGACGGCTGGAGCGCGCGGATCCACCCGGCGGTGGCGCCCACCGACGTCCCGACGATGACCCAGGGCCTGGCCGATGCCTTCGCCGCCGGGATCACCGCGCATCCCGCCGACTGGCACATGCTCCAGCGGGTGTGGCGCGATGATCTCCCGGCGGCACCGTGAGGATCGGCCTGGCCTGTCCGTACACCTGGGACGTGCCCGGCGGCGTCCAGGTGCACGTGCGTGACCTCGCCGAGACGCTGATCGCGGCGGGGCACGAGGTGTCCGTGATCACACCGGTGGACGACGAGCGGAACCTGCCGCCCTACGCCGTCGACGCCGGCCGTGCACTGCCCGTGCGGTACAACGGCTCGGTGGCCCGGCTGCTGATGGGCCCGGTCTCCGCGGCCCGGGTGCGGCGCTGGCTGCGCGAGCACGACTTCCACGTGCTGCACGTGCACGAGCCCACCGCGCCCAGCGTCAGCCTGCTCGCGTGCATGCTGGCCGACGGGCCGATCGTGGCGACGTTCCACACCGCCAACCCGCGGTCGAGGTTCCTCACCGCCGCGCAGGGCGCGCTGCAGCCGTCGTTCGAGAAGCTGCGGGCCCGCATCGCCGTCTCCGAGGCCGCGCGGCGCACCCTCGTCGAGCATCTCGGCGCCGACGCGATCCTGATCCCCAACGGGGTGGCGCTCGACAGTTTCGCCGGTGCCCAGGCGCTGCCCGACTACGCCGGCGGCCCGCCCACCGTCGTCTTCCTCGGCCGCATCGACGAGCCCCGCAAGGGTCTCGACGTGCTGCTGGCCGCGATGCCGCCGCTGCTCGCGGCGGTCGAGGACGCGCGCCTGCTGGTCGCCGGGCCGGGCGGCGCGGCCGGGCTGCGAGCGCGCCTGGACCCGCTCCTGCGGCCCCACGTCGACCTGATCGGCCTGGTCTCCGACGCCGACAAGCCGCGGGTGTTCGCCTCCGGGCAGGTCTACTGCGCTCCGAACACCGGCCAGGAGAGCTTCGGCATCGTGCTGCTGGAGGCGATGGCGGCGGGCACGCCGGTCGTCGCCAGCGACATCGACGCGTTCCGCCGGGTCCTCGACGACGGTCGCGCCGGGCGCCTGTTCGAGGTCGGTGACCCCGAGCGGCTCGCCGCCGCCCTCGCCGAGGTGCTCACCGACCCCGCGGGTGCCGCCGAGCTGGTGCGCCGCGGTCACGCCGTCGCCCGCGCCTACGACTGGCGCACCGTCGCCGCCCGGATCGTCGGGGTATACCAGATGGTCTCGGGAGACCGTCCGGTGTCCGTCGCGCCCGGCTGAGTCCCGGCGCCGCCCGCCGGGACGGGAGCCAGGTCACACCCGCCGGGCGGCTACGCTGCGCTCGATGAGCGTCCTCGTGGCCGTGGTCGCCGTGGTGGTGGCGATCGCGACCTATCTGACCTGGCTGGCCCTGCGCCTAGACCGGCTCGCCGCCAGGGTGGCGGACGCCCGTGATGGGCTGGTCGGCCAGCTCGTCACCCGCGCGCAGGCCGCCGCCCTGCTGGCCGCGCGGTGCGCGCTGCCCGGACTCGCGGCCAGTGCCGAGCGGGCCCACCGCGGACACCTGTCGCTGCTCGCCGGTTCCCCGCTGGACGGCGAGGTCGAGCTGGCCGAGAACGCGCTGAGCAGGTCGCTGCGGGCCGCCGCGGTCGCGGACGCCGGCCAGCGGTTTCCCCAGGAGTTGCACGCGGTGGACTCCGCGGCGGCCCGGGTGGCGCTGGCCCGGCAGTTCCACAACGACGCGGTGCGGGACCTGCGCTCGCTGGCCGGCCGGCGGCTGGTCCGGGTACTGCACCTCGTGGGCCGCCGGACCGCCCCCGGCTACTTCGAGATCGACGATGCCCTCTCGCCGCGGGACGAGGCGTCCCCGCCGATGCTTGGCGCGCCCTTGGCCGCTGGGACGGCGCCGCGACCGGACGCCGGCGGGCAGGCCGACGGGAGCGACCGGCCCGGCCTGGCCCGCTGACCGCCCGGGATCGCACCGCCTGGGATCGCACCGCCTGGGATCGCACCGCCCGGGATCGCACCGCCCGAGCCTGAGTGCCGGCGAGGTGATCGCCCGCAGAGCTGGTCGGTCGTCGTTCCGCCCGGTCGGGCCGGCTCGCGCCGTACGATGGGAAACCGACCCACCCACACGGGAATCACCTGGCTGCGTGGCCGACCTACAGGTGTGGCTGCCACCGCACCCGCCATGGCGGCCGCGGTCGCGGCCATCCGTGGTGCCCGACCGACGTGAAAAGAGACGGCGCATCATGTCCGAGGCCCAGACCGCATCCACCAGCGGCCAGGCGGCCGGCACCACCCGGCAGGCCGGCACCGCAGGCGTCAAGCGCGGCATGGCGGAGATGCTCAAGGGCGGTGTGATCATGGATGTGGTCAACGCCGAGCAGGCCCGCATCGCCGAGGACGCGGGCGCTGTCGCGGTGATGGCGCTGGAGCGGGTGCCCGCCGACATCCGCGCGCAGGGCGGCGTCGCCCGGATGAGCGACCCCGACATGATCTCCGAGATCATCGCGGCGGTGTCCATCCCGGTCATGGCCAAGGCCCGCATCGGGCACTTCGTCGAGGCGCAGGTGCTGCAGGCGCTCGGGGTGGACTATGTGGACGAGTCCGAGGTGCTCACCCCGGCCGACCCGCACCACCACATCGACAAGCGGGCGTTCACCGTGCCGTTCGTCTGCGGGGCGACGAACCTCGGCGAGGCGCTGCGCCGCATCGCCGAGGGCGCGGCGATGATCCGCTCCAAGGGTGAGGCCGGCACCGGCGAGGTCTCCAACGCCGTGGTCCACATGCGGACCATCCGCGCGGACATCGGGCGCCTGACGGCCCTGCCCGCGGAGGAGCTCTACGCCGCCGCGAAGGAGCTGCGCGCCCCGGTCGACCTGGTCGAGGAGGTGGCCCGGCTCGGCCGGCTGCCCGTCGTGCTGTTCACCGCCGGGGGCATCGCGACCCCCGCGGACGCGGCGCTGATGATGCAGCTCGGCGCGGACGGTGTGTTCGTCGGATCCGGCATCTTCAAGTCCGGCGACCCGGCGCGGCGCGCTCGCGCGATCGTCGAGGCCACGACGATGTACAACGACGCCGACCTGCTGGTGAAGGTCTCCCGGGGCCTCGGTGAGGCGATGGTCGGGATCAACGTCACCGAGCTGGCGGCGACCGCGCGCTACGCCGACCGCGGCTGGTGAGCGACCCGCGGATCGGCATTCTTGCGCTGCAGGGGGACGTGCGCGAGCACGCCCGCGCCCTCACGGCGGCCGGCGCGCGCCCGGTGGAGGTCCGCCGCGAGGCGGAGCTCGACGAGGTCGACGGGCTGGTGCTGCCCGGCGGCGAGTCCACGACGATCGGCCGGCTGCTGCGGGTGTTCGCGCTGCTCGAGCCGCTGCGGGCGAAGGTCGCGGCAGGCCTGCCCGTGTTCGGTTCGTGTGCTGGCATGATCCTGCTAGCGCGGGACGTCGTGGACGGCCGACCCGATCAGCCGCTGATCGGTGGGCTGGACGTGGTCGTCCGGCGCAACGCCTTCGGCCGGCAGGTCGACTCGTTCGAGGCCGACCTCGACGTCGTCGGTGTGCCGGGGCCGCCTGTGCACGCGGTGTTCATCCGGGCACCATGGGTCGATAAGGCGGGCGGCGCGGTCGAGGTACTGGCCAGCGTCGCCGAAGCGCCGGTGGCGGTCCGTCAGGGTCCGCTGCTGGCCACCGCGTTCCATCCCGAACTGACCGGTGACTTTCGGGTCCACGGGCTGTTCGTCGACATCGTGCGATCGTCCCGATCGGTCGCTGATCGCAGGTAAGAGGGGCAGGACATGAGCGGTCACTCCAAATGGGCGACCACGAAGCACAAGAAGGCTGTCGTGGACGCCCGCCGCGGCAAGCTGTTCGCCAAGCTGGTCAAGACCGTGGAGGTCGCGGCCAAGACCGGCGGCGGAGATCCGGCGGGCAACCCGACGCTCGCGGACGCCATCGCGAAGGCCAAGTCGCAGTCGGTCCCGAACGACAACATCGATCGGGCGGTCAAGCGCGGCTCCGGCGAGCTCGCCGGCGGCGCGAACTACGAGAACATCACCTACGAGGCCTACGGGCCCGCCGGGGTGGCGATCCTCGTCGAGTGCCTGACCGACAACCGCAACCGGGCCGCCTCCGACGTGCGGGTGGCGATCACCCGCAATGGCGGGACGCCGGCCGACCCGGGTTCGGTGTCGTACCTGTTCAACCGCAGGGGCGTCGTGCTGCTGACGAAGACTGACGGGCTGACCGAGGACGACGTGCTGCTCGCGGTGCTCGACGCCGGGGCGGAGGAGGTCAACGACCTAGGCGACGTCTTCGAGGTGATCTCGGAGGCGACCGACCTGCACGCGGTCCGGGTGGCGGCGGGCGACGCCGGGCTGGAGATCACCTCCGCGGACGTCTCCTGGCTGCCGAGTGTGAGCGTGCCCTTGGACGCGGAGCCCGCGGCCAAGGTGCTCAAGCTCGTCGACTCGCTCGAGGACCTGGACGATGTCCAGAACGTCTGGTTCAACGGCGACATCTCGGACGACGTGATGGAGCTCGTCACCAGCTGACCGGCGGGTGCGCCTGGCCGGCGCGATCTGTTGGGCGTGTCGTTGATGTCCGGTTGCGGTAGGCGATCTACTATCGAACGGATGTTCCCGCGGCACGCCGTCGGGAGGTTGGCTGTCGGGGAGGGTGGATGCGGGTACTGGGCGTCGATCCGGGGCTGACCCGGTGCGGCCTGGGTGTGGTCGACGGCGCGGTCGGTTCGCGGGCCCGCCTGGTAGAGGTGGGCGTGGTGCGCACCCCGGCCGGCTCGCCGGTGCCGCAGCGGCTGCGTGCCGTCGCCGACGGCATCGACGCGTGGCTCGACCGGACCAGGCCGGACGCGGTGGCCGTGGAGAAGGTCTTCAGTCAGGCCAATGTCCGCACGGTCATGGGCACGGCGCAGGCCGGCGCCGTCGCGATCATGCTGGCGGCCCGGCGCGACCTGCCCGTCGGCCTCTACACACCCAGCGAGGTCAAGGCGGCGGTGACGGGCAGCGGCCGGGCCGACAAGGCCCAGGTCGGATTCATGATCAGTAAGCTGCTGGGGCTGACGGAGGTGCCGCGCCCGGCCGACGCGGCGGACGCGCTGGCGCTGGCGCTGTGCCACGTGTGGCGCGGCCCGGCGCTGGCGAGGCTGCGGGCCGCGAGCGGTGGGGGGGCGGCCTCGTGATCGCCTCGGTCGCGGGCACCGTCACGGCGCTCGGCCCGCTGAGCACCGTCGTCGAGGTGGGCGGGGTCGGGCTGCTGGTGCAGTGCACCCCGGCGACGCTCGCCGGGCTGCGGGTGGGCGAGCCGGCGCGGCTCGCGACCACCCTCGTGGTGCGCGAGACGGAGCTGACGCTCTACGGCTTCACCGACGCCGACGCCCGGGACGTCTTCGAGAGCCTGCAGTCCGCGGCCGGTGTGGGTCCGAAGCTCGCCCAGGCCGTCCTCGGCGTGCTCGAGCCGGACGTGGTGCGCCGGGCCGTCGCGGAGGAGGACCTCGCGGTGCTCACCAGGGTCCCCGGGATCGGCCGCAAGGGCGCCCAGCGCATCGTCCTGGACCTGCGGGACCGCCTGGGCCCGCCGCGCGGCGGCGCACTGCCCGGCCCCCGACCGGGGGAGCCGGCCGGTGCC
>NZ_JALKFU020000264.1 GCF_023242965.2 Frankia sp. AgKG'84/4 | reverse complement strand
GTGACCCCCCGCGCGCGTTGTTTAATATGGTCGGGGGCGGGGTGGGTAGGCCGCGGGCGGGGCGGGGGGGGGCCCCCCCCCCCCCCGGCCGCCGCCGCGCCGGAGGGTGATACCTCAACTCTGAGTTACGAGAAATTGCAGAGAGTGATACGTTCCTGGTGACGGCCGCGGGCGGCGCCGGCACCAGGGTCGACCCCGACGCGGCTGATGGTGACATCCGCGTGCGCCAGGGGGAGTCCAGATGCCGCGTGGTAATCCCGAGCAGAGCGGGCCCTCCGTGCCGACGGCGCCCTCGGAGCTTCCCGGCGAGCGGTTCACCCCGCTCGTGCCGCAGCCCAGCGGGCCGCAGCCGCGCCGCGCGCCGCGCAGCGTCGCCAGGCCCGCGCCCGTCGTCCCGCAGCCGGGCGCCGGGCCCGCCGAACGGCGCCTGCGGGTGCTGGCTGTCGTCGGCACCCGACCCGAAGTGATCAAGTTGAGTAGGGTGCTGGCGGCTCTCGACCGGGCGGTTGACCTGCGGCTCGTGCACACCGGCCAGAACTACGACCATGAGCTCAGTCAGGTCTTCTTCGACGAGCTCGGCGTCCGCCGACCCGATCACACCCTCGAGTGCGCCGGCGCCACCCCCGCGGAGACGATCAGCCGCCTCATCGGCCAGCTCGATCCGATCCTCGCCGCCGAGCAGCCCGACGCGCTGCTCATCCACGGCGACACGAACACCTGTTACGCCGCCATCGCCGCGAAGCGCCGCCGCATTGCCGTCTTCCACCTCGAGGCCGGCAACCGCTGCTTCGACCAGCGGGTGCCCGAAGAGATCAACCGGCGGGTCGCCGACCAGCTCAGCGACGTCCACCTCGCCCTGACCGAACAGGCCCGCGGCCACCTGCTCGCCGAGGGCCTGCCGACGCACCGGATCTTCGTCGTCGGCTCACCGGTCCGCGAGGTGCTCGACCACTACGCGCCGCTCATCGACAGTTCCTCGGTGCTGGCCACCCTCGGCGTGCAGGCCGGCCGGTACCTGGTGGTCAGCGTGCACCGGGAGGAGAACGTCAGCCGGCCGGAGGCGATCGAGGCGTTCCTGGACACCCTGAACCGCCTCGCCGTGCGCTACCGGCTGCCGGTGGTCGTCTCCACCCATCCGCGCACGCGTGACCGGCTCGCGGCGCTGCGCCGCTCCGGCCGGGCGCCGATGATCGACGACCGGGTCCGCTTCTGTCGGCCGTTCGGGTTCCCGGACTACATCGCGCTGCAGCGGGCCGCCCTGTGCGTACTGTCCGACAGCGCCACCCTGACCGAGGAGAGCTCCCTCGTCGGCTTCCCGGCGGTGCTCATCCGCGAGGCCCACGAGCGCCCGGAGGGGATGGACCGCGGGGTGCTCGTCTCCACCGTGCTGCGCGCCGATCGGGTCCTCGCCGCCGCCGAGCTGATCGTGCGCGAGGCCGAGAGCGACCGCCGGCCGCGCGTCGTCGCCGACTACGCCGCCGACGACGTCTCCCGCCGGGTCGTGCACATCATCGTCAGCTACGTCGACCACGTCCGCCGCACCGTCTGGTTCGGCGACGCGCACCCGGACACCGGTCCGCATCCGGTCGCGCCCGCGACCACCGCCGAAAACCACTGACCCCGCGGCCGCGATCGTTGACGGCGTCGCGGCCGACGCGACGTCGGATCCGGTACCGCTGCCGCGACCTCGACTCGCCCGGTTCCGGGCGAGATGATTGCCGTGCGGACGACCTGCGGAAACCCGCAAAATACGGGATCCACGCGATAACGACTCGCCAGTTATGCCCGAGATGTCGTAGCCTAGGCCCGGTCCAACGATCGGGGGCGGCATGTGGGAAGCCGACGGCATGCAGATGCCCGGCTGGCACGGCAATGACGGTAACGCGGCCTATCTCGACAAGACGCTGCGTCATCAACCCATCGAGCTCTCCCTGGACGACAGCGTCTCCGGTATGGAGGTCCTTCGGCTCTGGTTACGGGCCACCATGGCCTCGCTTTTCGTCCTGCTGTTCTTTGTCCTCATCGCTGCTCTTGCCGCCGCGACCGAGGGCATCGGCGGTGGCAGCTCCGACGACGGTTTCGGTGACAGCGGCGATGACTACTCCTTCGCCAGGGGCACTTTCGCGACCGGGGCCTACCTCTCGACCGCGATCTTCTGGATCGTGTTGCTGTTCGTGAAACGGCGCGAGCCGATAGGCGAGTGGCGGGTGCTCCTCGCCGACTCCGCCGACCGCACGAACTCGGCCTACAGTCAGATCGTCGGCTCCCTGCGGAACCGTCAGATACCTGTACTGATCGCTTACCGCCGGATAGACACCGGGCTCGGCCGCCACAGTGTCAACAACCGACTCGTCCTCAGCTATGGGGACTACAACGCCTACGTCTCGGTATTCCCGTACGGGACCAGCCTGTATCTCGGCTGGATGATGTGGCGCAAGCGACTTGGCATTGTGTTGTTGATTCGGTTCGCCACCGATGGGATCGCGGCCATGCTCAAGCGCGGCGACCTGGAAAGCAGGGCCCTGCGCACGGAAACCGCCCGCGCGATGCGGGAGGCCGTGCACTCCGCCTGCCGAGAGGGCCTTCACGCCGCCCTGGACGAGCGCCCGGTGCCGATCGAGTTCGGTTTCCCGCACGGAATGCCGCCGATCGAGGAGACGCGCGTGCCGGTTGCCCAGTCAGCGCAGGCGCCCGGGTACGTGCCAGCACCGGGACAGGCCCACCAGCCGACAGGTCCGAACTGGCAGTCGGGCCCCTCGGCCCAGCCGGACGCTCCGGTCCCGTTCGATACGCAGTACGGGCTCCACCAGCCCTATCCGCAGAATCCGCCAAGCCAGCCGTACTCGCTGAATCCGCCAAGCCAGCCTTATCTGCGGATCCCTCCGAGCCAGCCGTCTCCGCAGGTTCCTCCGGGCGGCCCGTCAGGCCCGCGGGACACCTGGGGGCAGTCGTACCCGCAGGCCGCTCCCCAGGACGGCGCCGCGTATCCGCAGGGTGCGCGGCTGCCGCCGGAGCAGGGCTGGTCCGCGCCGCCGCCGGACCAGCCGGACGCCGACAGCACCTACCGGCTGTATCCGCCGGCGGGAACGTTCCTCCCTCCGGGTGGCGCCGCCGCCACCCCGCCGCCCCCGGCCGGCGGGAACTGGCCGCCTCCTGAGGAGGAAGGCCCGGCATTCCGGTGAGTGGGCGCCCCGTCGGTGGCGGGGACGACGTGCTCGTCGAACGTCCGCCCGCCGGGGCATGGGGCCTGGATCGGCCTGCGGCTCGCCCCCGGTGGTGACCGGGCGGGCCCCGCGCCGTCCGACGCGCCGGTCGACCAGCATCACCTCGCGGCGCGGTCCGCGGATCATGCCTGGCTGGCGGCGCGCAGCAGGCGAGCCGGTTCGAGCTGCGGTACCTCAACGACCCGCGGTCGAAACTGCTGCGCGCCGTGCTGCTGGGCCAGGTGTACCGACCGCCCGGCGGCGGCGAGCAGGAGGTCGTCGCGGACGCCCGGGCGCTGCGGGACCGCCTGGCGCAGCTCCCCGGCCATCTGCGGAGCACCGCGCTGACGTCGGCCGGCGAGATCCGCCGGGAGCTGCGTCCGTTCGAACCGGACCTCGGCTCGGTGCACGAGGTCCGCAAGAGACTGTCCTGGTCGCCCTGCACACGCGGGGACACCGGCCGGCAGATCTGTTTCGCCGTGGTCCCGTTCGACGACGACGACCACGAGGCGGAACTGGCCTGGCAGCACCTGACGATCACCGGCCAGGGCTGGCTGGCGAGGCCTACCGGCAGGCAACGCCCCCCGGCCAGCTCCGCGAGGAGGAACGGATCCTGTGCGATCTGGTTGACGCGCGGGAGAGCGCGGCGGCCTTCCGGTTGCCGTACCAGGTGCCCTGGCGCCGCCCGCTGTTCGACGGCGGTGATCCCCCGGTCCCTCCCGGCGTCCCGGTGCCGGAGCGTCAACCCCTGCCCGTGCGGTACGACGTGTTCGTCAGCTACAGCCATGTCAACGCCGAGTGGGTCGACACCGTTCTCGTGCCACGACTGCGCGGCGCCGGGCTGCGGGTGATGCTCGACAGTGACGACTTCCGGATCGGCGCGCCGACCCTGACCGAGATCGAGCGTGCGGTCGAGGAGAGCCGCCGCACGCTGCTGGTGCTCACCCCCGCCTACCTGACCAGCGAATGGGCCGAGTTCGAGAACCTGCTGACGCAGAGCGCCGACCCGGCGAACCGGCACCGCCGGCTCATCCCGGTGCTGCTCGAACCGGTCGCCCCGCCGGCCCGCCTCGCGATGCTCAACCACCTGGACCTGACCCGCCCGCGAGGGGTCGAGGACGGCCTTCACCGGCTGGTCGGCCAGCTGCTCGCCGAACGCGCGGGCGGCTGACGCCGCACCCGGCACGGCGAGCCCGCGCACCGGGCTGCCCGCCGCTTCGCGCTGGTGGCCGGCTGAACTCCCTGCCCCGTACCGCTTCAGGGCGGATGTCAGAGATCTCCCCGATGCCGCCGGGGCGCCCGGTTCGCAGACTGCGAGACGCAGCTCCAACCGCTTCAGGGAGGTCAGCGACATGTCGGGTAGCTGGGATGCGACGGTCAAGGCGGTCACCGCGGTGGAAAAGGGCACCGCGAACACCGTCGACGTCATCGAGTCGGGCAAGACCTTCGACGTCCTCGTGGACATCGAGGTCGGCAAGGGCATCATCGCGTTTGGGGGTGCGAGCTACCGACTGGTCGCGACCGTACGCAACCAGAGCCAGTTCACGGTCGCCTACGCCGTGCCGGCGAGCACAGCGCAGCTGCCGAGCACGGGCACCGGGAACTTCCAGACACAGCTACGGATCAACGTTCCGGACACGACCTGGTCGGCGGCGGAGGACGACGTACTCGACGTGATCGCGTCGTTCTCGCTGAAGTCGGGGCAGTTCACCGACACCACGAGCGAGACCAGTCGCACCTTCATCGTCTCCGCCTGACCTGCGCTGGCGCACCGGTTCCCAGCCGGGGCGCTGGTCCGCCGCGGCCCCGCCGGGAGAACCTGGCGGGGCCGTCGGCGCGTGCGGCATCCTCCCGCGCGTCGCGGTCGCGCCGCCCGAACTCAGCAGCCGAACAACAGCCGCACCGCTGCCCGCTCCGTTGCCGGCGTCACCATCCCCTCGATGTCGTGGGCCTCATCGAGGTCGAGGCCGAGGTCGCGTAGCGCTGCCTCGAAGGCGATCTGGGCGATCTCGGCGCCGGCCGGCTCGACCCGGATGGACAGGTCCAGCACCTCTGTCGGGCCAGGCCGGTCGGCCCTCGAGGGGGCCGACCACAGACGCGCTGCGACGGGAAAACCGGCCACCTGCAGCGGAACGCGCCAGTGGAGGGCCCGGACCGGTCCAACGAGGCGATGCTGGTCCAGGTCGACCGGGCCGTCCGCGCACTCCCGTAGGAATCGCAGCTGGGTAGCCGAGAAAACGGCACTCGGCATAATTCGTCCGGTTTGGAGGTCGCTGGCGCTACGGGTGCCGCGGTCGGCGGTGAGTGTCACCGCGAGCGCATGTCTTTCGCCGATCCAGTCGGCCTCCATCCGAAGGACATGCCCATCTACGTCGCGGGTTCGGATCCATTCCGAGCTCAGTCGTGACCGGCGCGCTGGCCGCATTCTGACCGTGGAAATGGTGCGGCCCGGTCCGGGTCGGTCATAGTCGTGTAACAGCAGTAGAAGACCTTCGTCCGCAGTGGCCTGGGCGACGGATGTCGCGCTGTCGGCGGCGGCTGCGAAGCAGAAGAGCCGGTGCCATCGGCCCGCCGTCACCCCCAGTTCCGGTGTCCGGTAGGCCGCCTCGGCCCGCCGCCCGGCCAGCGTCACCCGGACCCGCACGCAGTCCAGCCGCTGGCGGCAGTCCATCTCGACTCCTAGCGGGTGAGCGGGGGACGACCGGCCACGGTCATCATGGCGAGTTCTCCGGCCAGGGCGGTTCCCTCCCGGCGCTACCACGGTTACCCCGTACTCCCAGGTCAACACCTGTCCGGTCGGGGCGCGTCGGGGAATTCCCGGTCAGTTTGTGGACGGCGGCGCGAACGAAGGTAGAAAAGCCCTTTTGCAACAACGCCTGGAGCGGCAGGATGGAGACACGCCGAGAGCATGCCGCGGGAGGTCTGGCCGTTGTGAACGGTGCAGGGGGAGTTGTCAGCGAAAACGTCGTGACGCGCGCGGCACCCGCTGGCGCGTGTTCAGGCATCGGGGGTGATCTGGTGGCCGATGTGCCCTTGGTTGCCGCGCGGATTCCGGCTGATGGGAATGTCCTGACTGACGGTCGCGATGGCGTGGACGGGGGGATTTCCGCGGGTGAGAATGCGCCTGCGCGAGGGGGAGCTCGGTTTGCCGGGGAACGGCTGTTCGGCCGGGACAGGGAGCGCCGGCTGGTCGATGGCCTGCTCGCATCGGTCACGCGACGCTGCTGTGCGCTGGTGGTGCGGGGCGACCCTGGCATCGGGCGGAGCGCGGTGCTGCGCCACGCGGAACGCAGGTCCACCGCCGGTGTCCGGTGGCTGCGTGGGGTCGAATCGGAGGCGGTGCTGCCCTACGCGACCCTGGCGGACCTCGTCCTGCCGCTGCGCGGGCACCTGGCCGGCCTGCCCGACGCGCAGCGCGCCGCGCTGGAGATCTGCCTCGCGCTCACCGAGGGCACCCTCGCCGGCCCCTACGCCGCCTGCGCGGGCACGCTGAACCTTCTCGCCGCGGCCGCGGAGGAACATCCGTTGGTCCTTCTCGTCGATGACCTGCAGTGGATCGACGAGCCGTCCCGGCAAGTGCTGTTGTTCGTCGCCCGCCGGCTCTCCGTCGAGCGGGTGTCGATGCTGTTCGCCGTCCGCTCGGACGCGGCGTGGATGTGCGAGGGCTCCGGGCTGCCAGCGATCGAGCTCGGCGGCCTCGGTATCGATGACTGCGCCGCGCTCGTCGCCGCCCGGGGCATCAACGTCGCCCCGGGCGTCGCCGAGGAGCTCGCGGGCCGTGTCGGCGGCAACCCGTCGGCGCTGCTCGACGCCGCCGCCAGCCTGCGTCCCGCCCAACGG
>NZ_JALKFU020000263.1 GCF_023242965.2 Frankia sp. AgKG'84/4 | reverse complement strand
GCGGAGCCCCTCGGCCCCACCACTGACCCGCGGCCGCGGTGCCGGCCGGCCGCTCGACCGGCAGTACCACCTGCACCGGCCGGGTGACCTGCGGGTCTCGTGCGGTTGGTAGTTCCCGCGTGGTCCGCGACGTCGCGTCGTCGGCATCCCGAAGAGACGGCCGCCCAGCCGGTTCCGCCTGGGGCCGGTGGGTCGATTCGGGTGACCCGCTGTCCGGCCAGGGCGGCAGCACCAGCAGCCACGCGAGCAGCGCGCCGACGGCGCCGGCACCGAGCACGACGGCGAGCGGGACCCACCAGACCGGATCGTCGGGCAGCGGGAGCAGTATCCAGGCGCACACCGCCGCGGCCGGCGCCGCCGCCGCGGTGGCCACAATGATCGTGAGCTGCTGGAGCGGAGCCGGAGCCCCTGCGGTCCGTTCCGGCACGAGCCGCCCGCTCACGATCCGTCCACCCGCAGCTGAGCGGAGAAATCGGCCTCGTCGCCGGCGGGGCCGCACTCCGGGAGCACAGCGGCCTGCGCGTCCGCGGCCGGGGTGGGCGTGGCGGATGGTTCTTGTCCGACGAACTTCCATTTTTTCGGCAGTACCAGGCAGGCCGACGAGGTGGACGGGGTGACCCTCACGGTGACCGTGCCCTCCGGTCCGGGTGCCGACTTCACGCTGTCGGACAGCCACACCACCACGACGACGCCGAATGCGATCACCGCCGCGTAGACGGGTGTCAGCGCCGGGTGTTGCCACGGCGCGCGGGTCCGGGTCATCGGCAGGTGAACGCGGCGGCGACGCCGCCGCTGCCGCCGGACCGGCTGGGAGCGGACACGTTCACGGTGAAGCCTCCGCCGCCGGCGTAGCTCCCGCCGACGTGGACGACCTGGCTCTCGCCCTCGTCGAGGAACCCGGACGACGGGCTGACCGAGACACCCGCGGCGGGCGCCGCGGTCCAGCGCACCGACCCGTTGAAGGCGGAGATCCTCAGCTCGCTGTCGATGTCCGCGCAGTCAACGCGCTCGGTCCCGTTCGTTCCCCGCCGCGAGACGTCCACGGCGCCCGTCGACTTCGGCTCCGGATCCGGCCCCGGCTTGATGTCTCCGGTGCCGCCCCCCGAGCCGCCGCCGGAACCACCTCCCGTACCGCCTCCCCCCGTACCGCCTCCCCCCGAGCCGCCTCCCCCCGAGCCGCCTCCCGAGTACGGGCCAGTCCTGGGACTGGACGAAGGGGAGTCGCTGCCGCTGTTGTCTCGGACGACCAGGAACACAACGATCGCGATGAGCGCGCAGCCGAGCACGGTCAGCACCTGCTTCATGCTGGGAAGTCTCGGGCGGTTCGGTTACCGGCACATCGGTGCCAGCACGGACATAGCGGTGCGGGAAGCGTCAGTGCTGACACGGAGGGCGGGGTCCGACCGCGGTGCTACCGTCCCCGTGATGGACCGGGTGGCGGTGGGGCGCGTCTTCATCGTCGATGACAACGAGCCGTTTCGCGCCGTCGCCCGCGCGCTGCTGGAAAGCGGCGGCTACGAGGTTGTCGGGGACGCGGCGACCGGTGCCGAGGCGCTGGCCGGCGTGCCCGCGGCGGCGCCCGACATCGTGCTGCTGGACGTCGCCCTGCCGGACACGGACGGCTTCCACGTCTGCCGGGAGCTGCGCGCCGCCGTGCCCGACGCGACGGTGGTGTTCTGCTCGGTGCGCGACGCCGAGCACTATGGCGACGCGGTCGGGCGCTCCACCGCGGCCGGGTTTCTCCCCAAGTCGGCGCTGTCGGCGGCCGCGCTGGCGCTGCTGGTGGCGCGTCAGGCCGAGCGCAGGTAGGTCAGCACCGCGAGGACACGGCGGTTGTGTTCGGTCTCGTCGGGCAGCGCGAACCGGATGAAGATGTTGCGGACGTGCGTCTCGACGGTGCGGGTCGTCAGGTGCAGCTCGCCGGCGATCGCCGCGTTCGACCGGCCCTGCGCCATCAGCGCGAGGACCTGGCGCTCCCGGGGGCTGAGGTCGGCCAGCTCGTCGCGCCGGCCACGGCCGCCGGCGAGCAGCGGGACGACCTCGGGGTCGAACGCGCAGCCGTCGGCCGCGACCCGGCGCACGGCGTCGAGGAAGTCCGGCCCGGTGACCCGGTCCTTGAGCAGGTAACCGACGCCCCGCGCCGTGCGCCCGACGAGCTCGTCGAGATGCGCGACCTCCAGATACTGCGACAGCAGCAGCACCCCCGTCCCCCGATGGCGCCGACGCAGCAGCACCGCCGCCCGTAGTCCTTCCAGGTGCTGGGCGGGTGGCATCCGAATGTCGACGATCGCGAGGTCCGGGCGTTCCCGCTCGACGGCGTCGAGCAGCTCCTCGGCGTCGCCGGCCTGCGCGACAACCTGGCAGCCGTTGCTGGCCAGTAGTTCGGTGAGTGCCATTCGGAACAGTGACGAATCGTCGGCGAGCACGACACGCGTCGCCCCCGCTGTCGGGACGGCGGAGTCGGCGGCGGAGGTGGTGGCAGCGGTCAAGGTCCCTCCAGGGGGAGTTCGACGTGGACGGATGTGCCGGCGCCGGCGGTGCTGCGCACGACGAGGCTGCCGTCGAGCGCGGCGACCCGGTCGCGCAGCCCGAGCAGACCGGTGCCCGCGTTCAGGTCGGCGCCGCCGACCCCGTCGTCGGCGACGGTGAGGAGTAGTCGGCTTCCGGCCGCGCGGACGTGCACGTGGATCTCGCCGGCGCGGGCGTGCTTCGCCGCGTTCGTCACGGCCTCGGCGGCGACGAAGTAGGCCGTCGCGGCCACCGGCGCCGGCAGGGGCGGCAGCGCCGGGCTGTCGACGACCCGCACGAGGAACGCGCAGCGGGCGGCGAGTGAGCGCAGCGCGGGGAGCAGTCCGGCCTCGGTCAGCACGGCGGGATGGATGCCCCGGGCGAGTTCGCGCAGCTCGGTGAGCCCCGCCTCCAGCCCGTCGGCGGCCCGGCCGAGCAGGACGTCGAGCTCCCGGTCGGCCCCCGCGGGATCGAGGCGGTCGCGGGCGAGGCGTAGCACGAGCGCGGTCGTGACGAGCCGCTGTTGGGCTCCGTCGTGCAGGTCCCGCTCGATCCGGCGGCGCTGCTCGTCGGCGGCGGCGACGATGCGGACCCGGGACGCACGGACCTCGGCGAGCTGGGCCCGCACCGTCGCGGCGAGCCGCTGGTTGTCCAGCTCCAGGGCCGCGGCGGCACTCACCGCGTGCAGGACGTGCCGGTCCGCGCGCAGCGCCGGGTCGTGCAGGAGCACGGCCACCACCCGCGAGCCGCGCCGGACGGGCGTGACCGCGTCGTCCGGGCTGGGCGTGACGGGCTGCCCGGCGCCGTCCACATAACGGTCGGGGTGGCCGACGTCGTCGGGGTGGTGGTAGGCGATGCGCAGCGTCGGGTCGCCGAGGGCGCGGGCGAGCAGGTCACGCAGGTCCGCCTGGGGCGTCCGGGGCAGGTCGAGCAGGAGGTCCCCGACAGTCGTGCGACCCAGACGGACGCGCAGCGCCCCCGCCAGGAACGCCACGGGCAGCCCGAGCGTCGCCAGGTGGGCGACCGCGTTGACCGTCGACGCGCCGGACTCCGCCAGCGCCGAGTGCAGCAACGACGCGACGCTCCCGACAAGCCCCACGCCATACACCGGCGCGAGCACCCGGCGCGCCGGCGGTGTGGCCACGATCCAGCGCCGGAGCAGTACCGCGAGCACGGCCCCGGCGACGACCACCTGCGCGGTGTCGAACACCGTGTCCTCGAGCCGGGACAGGTCGGCGACGAAGAGCAGGTTCGGCGTCGCCGACAGGTAGAACGGCACCCCCAGCGGCACGAGGACGCACACGATCACGTACACCGCCCCGGTCAGCAGCCGCTCGACGCGGGTGCGCAGCCGCCCGTCCGGAAAGGCCAGCAGGAGATGCACCAGGCAGCCGGAGGCCACGGACCGCAGGAACATCCCGGCGGTGTGCGGCCCCGGGTCGCTGGAGATCTGCAGGTCCTCGGCGAACCAGGCGATCCCGACCGCCACCATCCGCAGGCCGAGGCGTCCCGGTCGGCGCAGGTGGGTGACGAGGCCGGTGAGCAGGTACAGCCCGCCGACCAGGCCGGAGAACAGGGCTGAGGTCGTGTCCGCGTCCCGGCCCGAGTCGGACAGCACGAGCACGACCGCGCCGAAGCCCGCCCCGGCGAGGGCAAGCGCCGGGACCACGGCGCCGTCGAAGTCGGCGCTCGCCCAGGGACGGCTCGCCCACGCGTGTGATCGCGTCAGGCCGTGTACGCCGCCCCCGGCGCCGTCTCGGCCTGGCCGCAAGATCCCGGCCACTGATCGATTATGGCGTGCCGGTCACGTTGGCGGCCGACCTGTTCCGCTCAGCGGACCACCTCGACGGCGCGGCGGGGGGCCGCGTCAGCCCGGCAGGGGGGCCGAGCCGATGACCGCGCTGGTCGGCTGCTTGGAGCCGCCGGCCGGCTCGACTGTCACTTTCACGGCCGTTGCTTCCTTGCCGAGGGCGAGCAGACGGTGGGCCCGGCCGACGTTGCCGCCGACGATGCCGGCGGACTCGACGCCCTGCGGGCTCGCCGCCCACAGCTGGTACACCCGGTTGGCCGGCAGGTCGGGCAGGTCGCGAATATCGACGAACGCGCGGTCCCCGACGGCGACGACCGCGAGCCGCCCCCCGCCTTCCATCGGCTGCGCCGACTGGGCCGCCACCTCGGACGCGACCGTTTCGAGGTCCGCGGTCTGGGCCCGGACGTCGTCGAGCTGATGACGCTGGCTGATCGTCTCCGCGCCGACCACGCCGAGCGCCACGAACGCGACGACTGCGGCGGCGCCGGCGGCGATCGCGGCGAACGTCGCCCGCCGCTGCCCGCGGGACCGGCGCTCGGCGAGGCGGGGCGGCAGTTGCGGCGTCGCCTCGATCTCCCGCAGGACCGCCGCGCGCAGCGACGCCGGCGGCGTCATCGGGACCGCGCCGCCCATCGTCGTCGCGACCGCCCGCAGTTCCCGCAGCTCCGTGGCGCAGCCGGGGCAGTCGTCGAGATGGGACTCCAGCTTGGCGCGTTCGGCGTCGTCCACCGCGTCCAGGGCGTAGGCGCCGATCAGTGTGTGTGCCTCCGGCGACGTCACGCCGTCACCCCCAGGCAATCGCGCAGCCGGATCAGTCCGTCGCGCATGCGGGTCTTCACGGTCGGCACCGGTGTCGAGAGCATCTCCGCGACCTCCCGGTAGGTGTAGCCGCTGTAGTAGGCCAGGGAGATCGACTCCCGTTGCAGGTCGGTGAGGCCGTGCAGGCAGCGGCGCAGCCGCTCGTACTCCATCCGCAGCTCCACCTGTTCGACGACCTCGTCGTAGCCGGTCTCGGCGCCGCGCGCGTCCAGGTCGCCGGCGCGGCGTTCCCGGTCCGTCGCGGCCTGCGCGGAACGCACCCGGTCGACCGCGCGGCGGTGCGCGAGGGTGCAGATCCAGCCGGTGGCGTTGCCGCGGGCCGGGTCGAACCGGTTCGCCTGCCGCCAGACCTCGACGAAGACCTCCTGGGTGACCTCCTCGGCCTGCGCCGGGTCCCGCACGACCCGCCGGACCAGGCCGTAGACCCGGGTGGCGAGCTGGTCGTAGACGACCGAGAACGCGCGGGTGTCGCCGCGGCCGGCGCGCAGCAGGGCGCTGTCCACGCTGGACGTGCCGTTACCGGCCGCCAGCGTGGGGTCGTGATCGCCGACGGCGCGCAGCACGCGCCCGTCGTCATCGTCGGCGCGTCGGTGCATCAGGCGGGACCTCCAGTGCCTCGGCCCGGCGGCGCTGCCGCCAGCGGTGCTGCTTCGTACTTCGGAGCGGACGAACCGCCGGATTGCCGTCGGGCCAGGGAATCTGGCCGCCGACCGAAACTTTTCGCGATCCGGACCCATCCGGCTGCCCGACAGCCTCGAATCCTCGTCGTCCACCGCCGGTGCGGCCGCTCGGCGGAGTCGGGGACACGGGTCACCGACGACGAGCACTCCGACAGTGACCACCCCTGACAACGAGCACCCCCGACAGCGAGCACCATCGGCCACAGGAGGATGCGGTGTCCGACACCGTTGACGAACGGCGCCTGCGGGAACTGAGCGAGGCGTCCGAGGATCTGCACAGCGACTCCATGCGGGCCAACCGCGCGGCCGTCGCCGACTACGCCGAGGCGACCCCGCCCGGCACCCGCCCGTTGTTCGCCGCCCGCGGCGCGGCGCTCGCCGCCGGCCTGGCCGGCGCGGGCGTGCTCGCGATGGGCTCGGGCGCGTCCGCGGCGACGAACGACGTGGCGATCCTGCAGACCGCCGCGTCGATCGAGAACCTCGCGGTCAGCACCTACAAGACCGCGCTGACGCTGCCGTTCATCGGCGGTGCGGAGGCGAACGGCGTCGTCAAGGCCTTCTCGATGAAGACCATGACGCAGCACACCGAGCACGCCGCCGCGTTCAACGCCGCCGCGGTCCGCCTCGGCGGGAAGGCCCAGACGGCCCCGGACCCGAAGTACGCGAAGGTCGTGGCGGCGGCCGTGCCGACGATCAAGGGACCGGGTGACGTCGTGTCGCTCGCGATCACCCTGGAGGACGTCGCGGCGCAGACCTACACGAAGAACGTCAGCCAGGTCGGCAGCTCGATGCTGCGGCAGCTGTTCGGCAGCGTCGCCGCGGTGGAGGCACAGCACCGGGCCATCCTGCTCGCCGTCTCCGCGCTGCTCAGCGGCGGTGCCGCGGACCTCATCGCGCTGCCGCCGGACGCCGCGAAGCTCCCGAAGGCGGCCGGCGGCGTCGGTTTCCCCGTTGCCTTCTACCCCACCTCGATGGCCTCCCCGGCCACTGAAGGAGCCCTGTGATGACCAGGCGTGACCAGGCTCGCCGGCGTGTCGTACGGCGCGCCGAGCCGGGCATCGGCGACGCGGAGCTGCGCCTGCTGACAGGCGACCTCGACGCGCTGCACCGGGACACGTTCCCGGCGGCGGCCGAGGAGCTCCGCGACACCACCGGCGGGAGGCGGGTCGACCAGGGGGCGACCCGCCTCCCGACCAGCCGCCGCGGCGTGCTCCTCGGCGGAGTCGCCGCGGCCGGCGCGGGGCTGCTCGCGGCGTGTGGGAGCGGCGCGGTCAGCAG
>NZ_JALKFU020000262.1 GCF_023242965.2 Frankia sp. AgKG'84/4 | reverse complement strand
GTCGATCCGAGCCGGCGCGTGACGCGGTCGGCCGGGGCGGGCGCGGCCGGCGGTCTGGTGGCGGGCGGTCTGGTGGCGGGCGGTGTGGTGGCGGGCGGGTCGGCGGTGGGCAGCGCGGCGGACCCGGTGCGGCTGCGGGCGCCGGACATCGCCGTGACCGCGCCCGTCGTCCCGCTGGCACTGGACGCGGCGGGAACGCTGATCCCCCCGGCCGGATTCACCGAGGTCGGCTGGAACGAGGCGGGCCCGGAGCCGGGCGACGACGGCGTGGCTGTGATCGCCGGGCATGTCGACTCGACGACCGGCCCCGCGGTCTTCTACCGGCTGCGCGGTCTGCGCGCGGGCGCACAGGTGCTCGTCGACCGCGCGGACGGCACGACCGTGACCTTCGTCGTCGACAGGCTGGCCGAGTACCCGAAGACCGAGTTTCCGGATGAGGAGGTCTACCACTCGGGCAGCGGCGCGCAGCTCCGCCTGATCACCTGTGGGGGCGCCTTCAACCACGGGACCGGCCACTACATCGACAACGTCGTGGTCTTCGCCCACGTCGTCTGACGCGGGCGAAACCCGCCGGTGCCGGGGGCTCGGCGTCCCGGTGAAGCCACCCGGCGCGTCTTCGCGGGTGGGAGGCCGGGCCGCCGACTGGTGGTTCTGGCCCGACCCCCCGGACCGGGTCCGGGGGGTCTACGCCGTCAGTGCACGTTCAGTGCCCTCGGGGCGACCCGGGCCGGCGATGGGGAAATCGAAATACGTGTCCGGAAAGGGTTCGTCCGCGAGCGTGTAGTGCCACCACTCGAGGTCGTAGGACCTGAATCCGCAGGCCGTCATGACCGAGCAGAGGGACTGACGGTTCTCCGCCTCGGTCCGCGTGATGCCAGGTGCGCCGTGATGGGAGACCGTGTCCATCAGGTCGTGGTGCCCGCCCATCGGGGCAAGCTCGCCCGACGCCAGGTGGTAAAGCGTCAGGTCAATGGCGCTGCCGCGGCTGTGGCTCGACCTGGCGGCCACATAGCCGCGACTGAACATGTCGACCCTGTCGATGTTCGGATAGTGCCGCTGCTTCGTCCGGCCGTCCTCCGGCTGCCGGGCCCAGCGCAGAAAGCAGTCCACGGCGCGCTGCGGGCGGTAGCAGTCCCAGAGAAGCAGGCCGAAGCCACGGGACGCGGCCTCCTCCCGCGCGTCCTCCAGGGCCGCGCACAGAGCTTTCGTGGCGACGATCCGGTTGACCAGGTAGCCGTCCACCGGCCGGCCGGTGAAGTTGTCCCAGGTGGCGTATTTGGCGTCCCAGCGCAGGCCCGCCGAGAACTCGTCCACAAAGACGAAGTCATCGTTCATCTGTTTGTCCTGACAGCGCCTGCGATACCAGCCGGTCGAGCACCTCGCCGAGCGGCAGCCCGGCGGCCGCCATCATTCTCGGGTAACGGCTGTAGGAGGTCAGGCCCGGCAGGGTGTTGACCTCGTTGAGGACGACCTCGCCGTCCTCCTTCAGGAACATGTCCACGCGGGACAGTCCCCGGCACCCCAGGGCACGGTAGATCGCCTTCGCGGTCTCCTGGACGAGCGCCCGCGACTGTGCCGAGATGTCGGCGGGAACGATGAACGTCGAGTTTTCGGAGCCCTGCTCCGGCGTACTCTCCTGGTGAATGCGGAAGAACCCGTGTGAGAGGGCGACCCGATCGACCTCGCCGGCGGTCAGTTCCGCACCGTTTCCCAGCAGGGCGCAGCCGATCTCGCTGCCCACGACAGCCTCCTCGACCAACACCTTCGTGTCGAACTGCCGAGCCGCCTCCACCGCGCCCGGCAACTCCTCCGCGCACGTTACCTTGCTGACGCCGAAGGACGAACCCGAACGGGCCGGCTTCACGAACACGGGATAGGTGAGGCCGGTGGGATCCACGGTCTCGCCCGCCGTGACGGTCCAGAAGTTCGGGGTGGCGATTCCCGCGGCGCGGGCGACGACGTAGGCGAGGGACTTGTCCATGCACAGGGCGGAGCTCTGCACGTCACAACCCACGTAGGGGATGCCGGAAAGTTCCAGCAGGCCCTGCATCGCACCGCCTTCGCCAAGCCGGCCGTGCAGCACGGGCAGCACCAGGTCCAGGTGGACTGTTTCGTACCCGCCCTGCGCCTGGACGAGAAGGCCGTGGACGCTTTCGTCCGGCGAGAGCACCGCCGGCGTGCACCCGCCGTCCTCCCAGTCCGCGGCGGGGCCGTCGCAGAGCTGCCAGGAGCCGCTCTTCGTGATCCCGATGTAGAACGGTTCGTACTTTTCGGTGTCGAGGCTCTTCGCAACCTCCTGCGCGGACTTGACGGAGACGCCGTGTTCTTCGGAGCGGCCTCCGAACACAATCCCGATCCTGATCCTAGCCATGCTGGCCACCTTCAAATCTCAGACAGTTAATGATTGAGTTCTCAACGATGTCCCGCATGGCGTGGTCTGTATAGTAGGCCGCGTGCGGACTGACAATGACGTTCGGTAGCTCCTGTAGGCGCAGCAGAGCTTTGTTCCGGATGGTCTCGCCGCTGTTGTCGACGTAGAAGACGCCTTCCTCTCCTTCGATGACGTCCAGCGCCGCGCCGCCCAGTCCGCCGCCCTCCAGCTCCGAGACGAGGGCCTCGGTGTCCAGCAGTGGACCGCGTCCGGTGTTGACGATGAACGCGCCGCGCCGCATCTGTCCGAGGCGTCGGCTATCCAGGAGATGATAGGTGTCCGCGGCGAGCGGGGTGTGGAGCGTCACGATGTCGCTCCGCGCCAGCAGCTCGTCGAGGGGAACATGGTCGGCGAACGCCCGGGGATTTCTGTCGCATGCCAGTATGTGGCAGCCAAAGCCCCGTAGTCGGTCTATGACGGCGGCGCCGATGCGCCCGGTTCCCACCACCCCGACGGTCAGGTCGCGCAGCTCCTTCCCGCGCACCTCGTTCAGTCGATAGTCGTGGGCGTGGGCCCGGATGACCGTGGATCTCGCGTTTCGCAGCAGCATCAGCATCAGCATCAGCGTGTAGTCGGCCACGCTGTCGGGTGAGTAGGCGACATTCCCCACGGAAATTCCGACGCTCGCCGCCTCGTCCACGTCGATATGGTTGCAGCCGATGCTCCTCGTGGAGATGTACGTCACACCGACCCGGCTGAGGGCGAGAAGTGTGGAACGAGGGATCTGGGTCCGGTGGTCGACACTGATGCACCGGTTCCCGGCCGCCAGTCCGACGTTGGCTTCGGACACCGCCGCCGCGGTGATGACCGGCGTGACGCCAAGGCGTGGCGCCGTCTCCCGGAAGAATGCCGCTTCGTCCTGCGCGCAGCCGTAGACCGTGATGCCCGTTGTCGCCGGGGCGACAGGGGAGGGCGTCACGGTGGGCGACCCGCCGCGGCGGGTGACAGTCCGTGCTGGTTCGCTGCAGGTCATGACTCCAGCCAAGACGGCGTGATGTATCGGCACGTGTGGGGTTTTCGAGATGCCGACGATATAACCGGGCCGGTAAAGACCGCGGAGGTGGCCCACCAGGGATCAGCCTCCGCCCGCGTCCACCCCCAACTCCTCCACCCCTGCCTCTTCGGCCCGTGCCGCCCCGCCAACGGCCCGATCGGCTGGCGGTCGCCGCGCGTCGACGGCCGCCGCCGCGGGGCCCGGGGGGTGATTCCGCTCGCCCTGAGCGAGATCGCCACCGTCGTCGGCGGAACGCTCCTGGGTGACGGTACCGTGACGGCGACAGCACCGACCGTGCGCGACGGCCGCCAGGCCAGGCGGGGTGGTCTTTTCGTGGCTTTCGCCGGCGAGCACGTCGACGGCCACGACCCGCCACCCAGGCCGGCCGGCCTGGGTGGCGGTGAGCATGCCCGGCTCCCGGCGCCGGGGCAGGACCAGCGCCAGGGAACTGGTGGCGACCGTGCTCCGCAGCGCCGAGCCCGTTGGTGAGCGAGCCGATCGTGGCGGACGCCTGGGCCGTCGATGCCTCCGGCGGGACCCACCTCGACAAGGTCGCGCTATACCGACAAACTGGACGCAAAGCCGTACGGCGGAACCGGGTGACCTACACCCGCTGGCCGGCCGGACGGCCGGTCGTCTCGTCCTTGCTCTTCCGCGGTCGACGTCGGGCGGACTGCGCGGCCGGGACGGGCTGTGCGGCCGGGGCGGACTGCGCGGCCGGGACGGGCTGCGCGGCCGTCAAGTGCTGTGCGACCGGGGTGGACGAGGTGGTCGCGGCCGGCCGCGTGATCGGGGTCGGCTGGGCGAGCGGGGTGTCGCCCTCGATCGCGGGGCGGGTGGCCATCGCGAGCCACAGGCCCAGCGCCACGACCCACAGGACGGTGGCGCCGGTCATGTGCAGGGCGACGAGGCCGGACGGGATGCCGAGGAAGTACTGGGCGAATCCGATGGCGGCCTGCGCGATGATGACGGCGAGCAGGACGAGGGAGCCGCGGCGGGCGGCCGGCGGCGCCGCGCTGACCCGCACCGCGAAGACCATCGCGGCGACGAGGCCGGTGAGCAGCATCGCGCCGTCGGCGTGCAGCTGCGCGACGGTGGCGATGTCGAAGCCGAACCGCGCGACGTGGGTGGCATCGCCGCTGTGCGGGCCGGTCCCGGTGACGACCGTGCCGAGGACGAGCACCGCCGCCGAGGTGAGGACCAGGAGTCGGGCGAGCCACCGCAGCGGGGGAGCGACGGCCGGTGTGGCCGGCCCCGCGCCCTGGCGGGCCCGGCGGTCGAGCGCGACCGCGTTCCACAGCAGCACCATCGAGAGCAGGAAGTGTGCGGCCACGGTCGCCGGGTGCAGCTTCGTCAGCACGGTGATGCCGCCGAGGACCGCCTGGCCGAGATAGCCGATCCACAGTCCGAATGACAGCCGCGTGAGGTCCCGCCGCCGCCCGCCGCGCAGCCCCAGCGCCATCAGCGGCGTGATCAGCACGACGACGCCGACGACGAGGCCGACGACCCGGTTGCCGAACTCGATCACGCCGTGCAGGGCGTACTCGGAGTGCGGGGTGAACGAGCCGTCGCCGCACTGGGGCCAGGTGGGGCAGCCCAGGCCGGAGCCGGTCAGGCGCACCGCCCCGCCGCTGACCACGATCAGGGACAGCAGGACCACGTTGAGGGCGGTGACGAGCTGGAACGCGCGGCGGCCGACGAGCGGCAATCTCCGACGCGCTGTAGAAGCTGGCACGGAAGTCATAGTAACGTCCCCCGCGCCCGGCTCCGGCGCCCGCGCGCCCGCTCGGGCCGGGCCTCTGATCACACCGCGTGCCGCGCCGGACCCGCGGCCGCCCCGGTCGGCGTCCTTCCCACCGGCGTCCTTCCCACCGACGTCACTCCCACCGACGTCACTCCCACCGACGTCACTCCCACCGGAAGGTGCGCGCCGCCAGCGCCAGGCTCGCGACCGCCCACACGGCGAGCACGATCAGCGGGCGCGCGCCGGGCCCGGAACCGTCGGCGAGGACGTGGCGCAGGCCGTCGGACAGCGCCGCCGTCGGCAGCCCCTGGGCGATCGTCCGCAGCCAGCCGGGCAGTTCCGACAGGGGGAAGACGACCCCGCCGATCAGCAGCAACAGCAGGTAGACGCCGTTGGCGGCGGCGAGGGTCGCCTCGGCGCGCAGGGTGCCGGCCATGAGCAGGCCGAGCCCGGAGAACGCCGCCGTGCCGAGCACGACCAGCGCCAGCACCGCGGGCACGGCCCCCGGGCCGCCGGCGGGGTCCCAACCGAGGGCGAATCCGACGGCGACCAGCAGGACCAGCTGGACGACCTCCACGGCGAGCACCGCCGCGGTCTTGCCGGCGAGCAGGATCGAGCGCGGCAGCGGCGTCGCGCCCAGGCGCTTGAGCACGCCGTAGGAGCGTTCGAACCCGGTCGCGATCGCCTGGCCGGTGAACGCGGTCGACATCACCGCGAGCGCGAGCACCCCCGGGACGAGGAAGTCGACCGACTTCTGCGAGCCGCTGGGCAGCACGTCGACCGCGGTGAAGAACGCCAGCAGACCCACCGGAATGATCATGGTGAGCAGCACGGACTCGCCGCGGCGCAGGGTGAGGACGAGCTCGAGGCGGGTCTGGGCGGCGAACATTCGCGCGCGGCCCGCCGCACCGGGCGCCGGGCGCAGATCGAGCAGCCCGCTCCCGGCCGGTCCGCGGCGGCCCGCTGCGGTGGTTCGGGGGGCGTCGGCGGTGGTCACGGGTGCAGCTCCGTTCCGGTCAGCTCCACGAAGACGTCCTCGAGCGTGCGCTGTTCGACCCGGAGGTCCTCGGCGAGCACGCCGTTACCGGCGCACCAGGCGGTGACGGCGGCGAGCAGCTGCGGGTCGACGGTGCCCTGGACGAGATAGTGCCCGGCGGGCCCCTCCTGGGCGGTGGTGCCGTCGGGCAGGGCGAGCAGCAGCTTGCCGAGCTCCAGCCCGACCGGCGCGCGGAAGCGGAGCTGGCCCTCGGCGCCGCCGCGGGTCAGCTCCGCGGGCGAGCCGACCGCGACGACCCGGCCGTGGTTGATGATGATTACCTGGTCGGCGAGGCGCTCGGCCTCGTCCATCGCGTGGGTGGTGAGCACGACGGTGACGCCGGCGGAGCGCAGCTCCTCGATCAGTTCCCAGGTCGTGCGGCGCCCGGCGACGTCGAGACCGGCCGTCGGCTCGTCGAGGAAGACCAGCTCCGGGCGGCCGACGATGGCCATCGCGAGCGACAGGCGCTGCTGCTGGCCGCCGGAGAGCCGGCGGAACGGGGTGCCGGCGCAGTCGGTGAGCCCGAGCCGGTCGAGCAGCACACCGGGGTCGAGCGGCTCGCGGTGGTGGGCCGCGACCAGGCGCAGCATCTCCCCGGCGCGGGCACCCGGGTACATCCCGCCGGACTGCAGCATCACCCCGACCCGGGGCCGCAGGGCAACCGCGTCTGCGATCGGGTCGAGACCGAGGACGCGCACCTCACCGGCGTCGGCCCGGCGGAACCCCTCGCAGATCTCCACCGTGGTGGTCTTGCCGGCGCCGTTCGGCCCGAGCAGCGCCGTCACCGAGCCGACGGGAACACCCAGCGACAGGTTGTCGACAGCGCGAAACGGCCCGCGTGCCGTGGCGGCCGGCACCGCGGGGGACGGCGGCGGCGCCACCGCGGTCTCCTTCGCG
>NZ_JALKFU020000261.1 GCF_023242965.2 Frankia sp. AgKG'84/4 | reverse complement strand
GTCGTCGACGACGGCCCGGCTGGACACCGCGGACGCGGCGATCCCGGCGCGGCGCAGCCAGGCCGCGAGGGTCTCGGCGCGCACGGTCAACCTGTCCGGGTGGACACGCAGTGCCTGGCGCACGGGCGAGTCGCCCTGCCGCAGCGTCGCCTCCAACGCCGCGAGGGCCAGCTTCCCGGCCTGCATCGCCCGGGCCATCGGGTGCCGGCGGATCCGTTCGACCAGGTCCGTGCGGCCGAGCAGGAGGCCGCATTCGGGACCGCCGAGCAGCTTGTCGCCGCTGGCCAGCACCAGGCTCACGCCCCGGTCCAGCCAGCTCGTGGCATCCGGCTCGCCGATCAGCAGCGGTTCCGGCCACAGCAGGCCGGATCCGCAGTCCCCGACGAGGGGCACGGCGAAATCGGCACAGAGCGCGGCGAGGCCGCCCACGGCGGGGCGGTCGGCGAACCCGACGACCCGGTAGCTCGTCGGGTGCACCCGCAGCACGAATCCGGTACGGGGGCTGATCGCGTCCGCGTAGTCGCCGAGGGTGGTCCGGTTGGTGGTGCCCACTTCGCGCAGCCGGGCCCCGGCGGCGCCGAGCAGTTCCGGCAGGCGCAGGCCGTCCGGGGTCTCTGCGAGTTCGCCTCGGCTGATGACGATCTCGCGCCGGCTGGCCAGCGCGGCCGCCGCCAGGGTGAGCCCGGCGGCGTTGGTGTTGACGACATGGACGTCGGCCGCCGCCGGTACCGCGGCTGCCAGCGCGGCGAGCATGGTCCGGCCCCGGCGGTCCCGGCGGCCGGTGCCGAGGTCGAGTTCCAGATCGGTGGTGCCGGCGGCCAGATCCACGGCGGCCCGGGCGGCAGCCGACAACGGCGCCCGGCCCAGGGAGCCGTGCAGAAGGACGCCCGTGGCATTGATCACCGGGCGTAGTCCGGTGGCGGTACGGGCGAGCGCCGACGGAGCCGGGGCCGGGTCCGCGGTGGCGCCGAACTCGGGGGGTGCCTGGTCGACCATCACTTCACGTAAATTTAGTGACGCGATCCGTGAAGTCCAGGCGGGTGGCCCCCGGAAAGACGTGTCTCCCCGTGTGCTGTTCAAATGCCCAGGTAACGGTGGCCACGGGTGATGCGCGTCATCCGCCGGCCGGGTAATGTCGATGCCCGAAGGGGAGTAGCCCCGCCGAGCGACCGGATCCGTGGCGCGCGGCCGTCAGTCACCGTCTGAGTCGGTGAGGCGGCTGGCCATGGACCGCGCGCGGCCCGGATCGTCGACATACTGGCGCCCGCCCGTCCGACCAGCAGGTGGTCGCCGACGCAGGCTCCCGGCGGCCGGGCCCGGCCCTCGCGGCCGGGTGGGCGAGACCTTCGACACGGCAGGCATGCCGGGTCGAAGGCGGACTCCCGCTCACGGCCCGGCCCGATCGAGAGGTCCCGGCGTGAACATCACCGCGGTACTGGTCACCTTCGGTGTGATCTTCCTGGCCGAGCTGCCCGACAAGACGATGGTCGCGAGCCTCGTACTCGGCAGTCGCTTCCGGCCGCTGTACGTCTGGGTGGGCGTGGCCGCCGCGTTCGCCGTGCACGTCACGCTGGCGGTGGCGGCGGGCAGCGTGTTCTCCCTTCTACCGAGCCGGATCGTGGACTCGATCACCGCGCTGCTGTTCGTCGTCGGCGCCTTCCTCGTGCTGCGGGAGGGCCGGGAGAGCGAGGCGAACGGCGACGGCCATGACGAGGCCGTCACCCCGGCCAGCGCGGCGGTGGACCACAGCGGTGAGCACGGTGGCGAGCCGGCGTCGCCCGCACTCCGGGAGGTGGGCGACGCGAACCATCAGGGCACGCCGGCCGGTCCGGCGGCGCCGGCGGCGTTCTGGCGGGTGGCGGCGACCTCCTTCGGGGTCGTGTTCCTCGCCGAACTCGGGGATCTCACGCAGATCTCGACGGCGAACCTCGCCGCCCGCTTCGACTCCCCGGTCATGGTGTGGATCGGCGCGGTACTGGGGCTGTGGACGGTCGCCGCGCTCGCGATCGCGGGTGGGCGTGGACTGCTCAGGGTGCTGCCGATCTCCGTGATCACCCGCGTCGCCGCCGCGGCGTTCGTGGTGCTCGCGGTGCTGTCGGCGATCGAGGCGGTGCGCGGCTAGGCACCATCGGAAGGCGCGCTCAGCCGGCCGGCTCGGGCCTGGCCGGCCAGCGCGGATCGGCCGTGGCGAACACGAGTACGACCTCGGTGTCCGAGGAGAAGTCGACGAGCCGGGCGTCCCCGGGCAGCAGGGTCAGCGCGCGGCGCAGCTCGGCTGGCGCCGCCCCCTCCGGCACCGCCACGACATACCGGCGCCGCGAGGAGCCGGGCCCGCCGGGGCGGGCGCCGGAAGGCCGGCGGCCGCCTGGCGGGAAACCCAGGCCGGGATCCGGGCCCGATGCCCCGGACTCGGCTGCCTCGACCAGCAGCTCCGCGAGACGCAGTGCCTCCTGGGGCACCAGCCGCAGGGCGGCCGGCGGCGAGCCGGGCACCCGGGCGCCCAGCAGCACCAGCGGGGTGTCCGATGCGGCGCCCGGGTGTGGCGCGATCGAGACGGCTGCGCCGTCCGTGCGGCTGAGGAAGGTGACGACCTCCGGGGGAGTGCTGTCACCGCGGGACCAGGGCGGGTTGATGTCCATGGCTCGACGCTCTCACCCGAGAACGTGCCATCCCATCCCGTCCGGCGGGGAGAAGCGCGGGAGGGACCTGCCGGGGCGGCGCCGGGTGACGACGTCGCGCCGCACGTGTCACCCGCGGACGGGTCAATGTCCAGCCGGTGTGAGGAGAACCGCCTTCGGCGGAGAATCCGGCGGGTGTGGAAGCGAGGTGGCCGGGGTACGTCCGCATCGTCGTGCTTGCCAGGGGTGCGACGCGTGGTGGGAGGCAGCCCGGCCGGCCCCCTGCGGCGCCCAGGCCGTCCGGTCGTCAACGGAGCCATGGAGCCAAGTGTTCGGGTTGAGGTGACCGGCCGCGAAGCCATCATCGTCCACCCAGTCGGAGAGATCGACTACTCGTCCCTGGACCCCCTGCGGGAGGCGCTGCTCGACGCCCGGATCGCCGGCGTGCGGGACATCATCGTCGACCTGACGGAAGTGAGCTTCCTCGATTCGCAGGGCCTCGCGGTCATTCTCTACGCCCACCAGCGGCAGCGCTCCGCGGGCGGGCGGCTGGTGCTGCGTAATCCCAACGACAACGCGCGGCGGCTGCTGACCGTCACCAATCTCAGCACCGTCATCGACGTGGAGCACACCGAGCCGGCGGCCGCGTCCAGCCTGGCGAGCCGCCGCGGCGGCTGAGTTCGGCCGCGCTCACGGGACGTCGGAGCGGGACCGCTGGGCCGAGCCGGTCCAGCGGTAGGAGACATCCCGGGTGTACGTGCTGAACCCGAGTGCGGAGTACATCCGCACCGCGCGATCATTGTCCTCGTCCACGTAGAGCAGCACCGAGTCGAGCCCGAGGTCCCGCAGGTGGCCCAGTCCGGCCAGGGTGAGCGCCCGGCCGAGTCCGGCACCGCCCGCACCGGGCCGCACCCCGACCACGTAGACCTCGCCGATCGGGTCCGCGGTACCGCCGGCCGGCGGCATCGGATCCACCTCGTGGACCTTGGTCCAGTGAAACCCGACCAGCTGCCCGTCACGCTCGGCGACGAAGAAGCCGTTCGGGTCGAACCAGGGCTCGGCGTGGCGTCGGGTCAGGTCGTCGAGAGTCCACCGACCCTGCTCGGGGTGGTCGGCGAACGCGGCGGCGTTCACGGCGAGCCAGGCATTGTCGTCCGGGCCGGGTCGGTAGGCCCGCAGAGTGATCCCGGCGGGCGGTTCGGCGAGCGGCAGCGGCGGGCCGGCGGCCAGCGGGCGGCGCAACTGGAACAGCACCCTGCTCCGGGCGAATCCGAGCCGTTCGGCGAGCGACGCGGCGGCCGGCAGGTCGCCGTGGGCCCAGACGTCGAGGCGGGTGGGCGCCGGCCCGGCCGTCGCGGTCAGCGCGGTAGCCAGCGCGGCGCCGACACCGCGGCGCCGGTGGTCGGGGTGCACCACGATCTCCGCCTGGCGCTCGGCCGGGACGCCGCCCAGGTGCGCGTAGCCGACGAGGCCACCCGCGCCTGCGGCCGGCGCGCCCTCGGCGCGGGTCGCCAGCAGGTGACGGCCGGTGCCCACCCGCAGGCCCGGTCGCAACGTCAGCCGAACATCTTCGGAGACCGGACCCGTGCCGTCGGTGCGTTCCGCGGCGGTGAGCAGGTTTTCGATGTCGTCGACGTCCGAGCCGCTGAGCGTCGGCCGCCAGGTCAGGATGGTCACCGCACGACGGTATGGGCCGCGCGGGACGCTGTCCCGCGTTCGCGCGGTTGAACGTCGGCGCGCGTGGCGTCCACCGGCGACCGGCTGTGGCGTGGCCGCCCCGCCCTGGTCCGGTGGGGCCGGATCAGGGCAGGGCGGTGCGGCTAGACCCGCTCGGGCGTGCGGGCATCGACGCGGCCGGCCGACCCGGGCGCGCTGTCCGCCAGCGGGGTGATTGCCGGCGCCACGAACTTGTAGCCGACGTGCCGGACCGTGCCGATCATCGCCTCGTGCTCGGGGCCGAGCTTCGCGCGCAGCCGCCGGACGTGGACGTCCACCGTGCGGGTGCCGCCGTAGTAGTCGTAGCCCCACACCTCCTGGAGCAGCTGGGCGCGGGTGAAGACCCGGCCCGGGTGCTGCGCCAGGTACTTCAGCAGCTCGAACTCCTTGAAGGTGAGCTCGAGCGGGCGGCCCCGCAGCTTCGCGGAGTAGGTGGTCTCGTCGACCGAGAGGTCGCCGGACCGGATGACACCGGCCTCGGCGGTGCCGCCGGCGGCAGCGACCCGACCGATGGCCAGTCGCAACCGGGCCTCGACCTCGGCGGGACCCGCGGAGTCGAGGACGACGTCGTCGACACCCCAGTCGGCGGAGACCGCAGCCAGGCCACCCTCGGTGACCAGTGCCAGCAACGGGGTGGTGAGGCCGGTGGTGCGCAGCAGGCGGCACAGGCCGCGCGCGATGACGAGTTCCCGCCGCCCGTCCACCACGATCACGTCCACCGGGGGAGCGTCCAGCAACGCACTCGCCTCGAGCGGAGCGACCCGTACCGTGTGCGTGAGAAGGCCGAGGGACGGAAACGATTCGGCGGAGGGACCGGGGGCGTTGGTGAGCAAAAGGACGACGCTCAAGACGACTCCTCCAGGGTGGTGTGGTGGGGCAGCGTCGACCCGGTGAGTATCTCGATGTCCGGCACTGGGTGTCTCACGACCGTCATGGGCATGAAACGAAGGTCGGTATGTGGGGAGGATAGCGGAGTGCACTACTCGGCTCCTACCGTCTACGGGATGCTGCCGACCGCCGATTCTGAGATCCTGGCCACGAGGCACGCCGAAAGGCTCGATGTTGGCCACGGAGAGTCACATCGGCTCGCGATCGTGGTCGTTCATGGCTTCTCCGGCTCCATGGCCAGCCCCTCGTTACGGCGTATTTCGTCTGGGTTGCGCAAATATGGCGGGGTCCAGGTGATGGACCTACGGGGTCATGGGCGATCAACGGGGTGGTGCACCTTCGGTGATCGTGAGGTCTTCGACGTCGACGCCGCGGTGGCCGCGGCCCGCGGATTCGGCTACCAGCGCGTTGTCACGGTCGGCTGGTCCATGGGCGCGGCCGCGGTGATCCGCCACGCGGGCCTCGTCAATTCCGGCACGCTCTGTCACGGGCGCCGGCTGCGGCACGCGCCCGACGGGGTCGTCAGCGTGAGTTCCACAAGCCGCTGGTTTGTTCGGGACACCGCGCCCATGCGGCGGATTCACTGGTTCGCCGAACATCGCACCGGCCGAATGGTGGCGCGTGCGGCGTTACGCGTGCGTATCGATCCCCGTGTCTTCGCCCCCGTTCCACGATCACCACTGGAGATGGTCGGTGCGATCACGCCGACTCCGTTGCTGATCGTGCACGGTCAGCGGGACCGGTATTTCACTCTGGAGCATCCACACGCACTCGCCGCGGCCGCCGGTCCGGGGGCGCGGCTGTGGATCGAAGCCGGCTTCGGTCACGCCGAGGCCGGCTGCGGCCCGGATCTGCTCGACCGGCTCGGCGCCCAGCTCGCCGAACTGGTCGACGATCGCGCCCCGGTGGCCGGGCCATGACGCCGCCCGCCGGCGAGGGTGCCCCCGTGCGGGTCACCGTCCGTTACTGGGCGGCCGCCCGTGACGCCGCGGGCGTGACCGAGGAAACCGTCGAGGCGGCGACTCTCGGCGAGTTCCTCGAGGTCGCCGCGGCACGCCACGGCGGTGTCCTGCCCGCTCTGCTGCGGCGCTGCTCCTACCTGGTGGACGACCTGCCGACGGGTCGGCGGGACCCGGCCGAGGTCGTTCTGCGTGACGGCGTGACCATCGAGGTCCTCCCGCCGTTCGCCGGTGGTTGAGGCGGCCCGTCGACCGCCGGTGTTCCGATGGCGGCGCGGAGTGCTCACAACGGGCATGACAGCATGACGGGGTGAGCGCAGGCGACCCCGGAACGACCGGTGGCACCCCCACGCGGGCGGCCGACCCTGCCCCGCCGAGGGTGCCCGTCGTCGGCCTGGTCGCCGCGATCGTCCTCGCCGCGGGCCTGGCGATCGGTGGCGCCGCGCTGGGGCGCTGGGCGCTCGCGGGGGTGCTCGTCGTCGAGCAGGGCGCTCTCGCCTGGGCCTGGGGCCGCTCGCTGCACGCCTCGTCGGGCACGACTGCGCTGGTCGCCGTGGCGGCGGCGCTCGCTGACCTCGCCGTGCTGGTGTCCCATCGCCACGCCTACGGCTCGACCGCCGGCGTCATCGGCGCGGCGGTGGCGGCCGTCGTCCTCTACCAGCTCGGACTGCGCCGGGCGCTGACACTGCGCACACCGGTCACCGCCGCGAGGCCGGCGGTGGCACCGGCGGCCAGCGCAGTGGCAGGCACCCCGGCCGCCGCGGCGAGCCCGGCGTCGGCGACCCGGGTGAGCGCCGAGATGATCACGGCGCTGAGCGGGGTCATCCTGGGCGTCCTGCTCACGGGCTACCTGGCGGTGCGGACCGAGGACGGCGCCCCGACCGTACTTTCCCGACAGGACCCGACCGTACTTTCCCGACAGGAGCGGCATGGCTGACCCGACTGGC
>NZ_JALKFU020000260.1 GCF_023242965.2 Frankia sp. AgKG'84/4 | reverse complement strand
ACACCCCGCCGCTCGGCCTGGGCCCCTCCCTGCCCGTGACGGCCCGCCACCCCGGCGCGGCCGGGCCTGGGCGGACGGCACCCGGGTATCCGGTCGCACCGTGACCGAGCCCTGCGCGCGCATCCGCCGCGGCCCGTCGCAGGTCCTTCTGTAGTACGAAGGATGGGATCGGCCACCGCTCGGGTGGTGGACGGAGACGGGAGCGGGGTGGCCGCGCTGACCGGCGTGCGTGAGGTGGCGGAGGCCGTGGAGCCGCGAGAATCCGTGGAGCCGCGAGAATCCGTGGAGCCGCGAGAATCCGTGGAGCCGGGAGAATCCGTACAGCTCGCGGGATCCGCGGAGCTGGCGGTGTCGACGGAGCCGGTGGCGCGTGACCTGCTCGGGCTGCGGGTGGATGTACTGGGCGGGCGTGGCGAGTTGCCGATCGCCGGACCGCTGCGGAACACGAACGGGACGCTGTGGGGCGGCGCCGGCCTCGCCGCCGCGATCGCCGTCGGCGAGCAGGTCCTGGAACGTCCCGCGCTGTGGGCGACCCTGCAGTACATCAGCCCGCTGCGGGTCGGCGAACGGCTCGACCTCGTCGTCGAACCCGGCCGTCGCGGCCGCGGCATGTCCCAGGCCGTCATCCGTGGCACGGTCGACGGCCGCCTCGCCGTGATCGCCACCGGGACCTTCGGTGGCCGCGGCGCCGGCCCGCTGGGCGAGGCGCAAGCGCCTGCGGACGGCGACGGCGAACCGCGCCTGGTCGCGCCGCCGGCTGGGGTCCACCCGCCGGAACACGGTGCCGTGCGTCCGCTGCCGGCACACCGTCCGGCCGCCGAGGGCATGCACGGCCGGGTCGAGCAGCGCTGGGCGTTCCCGGCGCCGCGGTCCGACCGCGCCGACGGTCAGCAAGACCAGGCGGGGGACGGGCACAGCGCGCTGTGGCTGCGCCTGCGGGAGCCGATGCCGGTCACGGCGGTGACGCTGGCGGTGCTCGCGGACTTCGCCCCGGTCGCGGTGTCGGTGGCGCTGGGTCGGGCGACCTACGTGTCGAGCCTGGACAACAGCATCCGGCTTGCCCGCGCGCTGCCGGCCGGCCCGGTGGGCGGCTGGGTGCTCATCGACGTACGGGTCGAGGCGTTCGTGCGCGGCGTCGCCCAGCTGGCGGCCCGGCTGTTCGACGAGGACGGCCGGCTGCTCGCCACCGCCGGCCAGTCCGCCGCGCTGCGCATCCCCAGCCAGGGGTAGGCGGTCAGAACCAGGCCGGGTCGGTGTCGAGGGTGGTGCGGTCCTGGTCGGCGAGCAGGTCGAGCTGCGGGCCGGTGCGCGGCAGCTCCCAGCGGAAGAAGTAGCGGGCGGCGGCCCGCTTGCCGTCGTAGAACGCCCCGTCCTTGCCGCGGGCGGCCAGCGCCTGTTCCAGCCACAGCCAGGCGATCACGGTGTGCCCGGCGGCCTCCAGGTAGACGGTGGCGTTGGCGAGACGGGTGTTGACGTCCGGCTCGGCGCCGAGCGCCGCGGTGACCTCGACGAGCCGGCCGGTGGTGGCGGCGAGTGCCGCGGCGAACGCGGCCAGCTCCCCGCCGGCGGCCCTGCCCGCGCGGACGGTCGCGGTGATCGTCTCGACCAGCGCGGTCAGCCCGGCGCCGCCTCGGGCGCTGACCTTGCGGCCGAGCAGGTCCAGGGCCTGGATGCCGTGGGTGCCCTCGTGGATGGGGTTCAGCCGGTTGTCCCGGTAGTGCTGCTCGACGTCGTACTCGCGGGTGTACCCGTAGCCGCCGTGGACCTGGATGGCGAGGTCGTTCGCGGCCAGGCACCACTGCGACGGCCAGCTCTTCACGATCGGCGTGAGCGTGTCGAGCAGCAGGTGCGCGCGCTCGCGGGCGCCGGCACTGGCCGCCGTGCGCTCCTCGTCGAGCAGCCGGCCGGCGTAGAGGACCAGCGCCAGTGCCCCCTCGACGTAGGATTTCTGCGCCAGCAGCATCCGCCGCACGTCGGCATGCTCGATGATCGGCACCTGTGGGGACGCCGGGTCCTTGCCGGCCGGCGGTCGGCCCTGCGGACGCTCCCGGGCGTAACGCAGCGACTTGAGGTACCCGGTGTAGCCGAGCGCCATCGCGCCGGCGCCGACCCCGATGCGGGCCTCGTTCATCATCGAGAACATGTACGCGAGGCCGTGGTGCTCCGCGCCGACGAGATAACCGACCGCGCCCGGTTCGCCGCCGGGGGCATGCCGGCCCTCGCCGAAGTTCAGCAGGGCGTTCGTCGTCGCGCGGAATCCCATCTTGTGGTTCAGGCCGGCGAGGGCGACGTCGTTGCGCTCGCCGCGGGCCCCGTCCGCCCCGACCAGCCACTTCGGCACGACGAACAGGCTGATGCCCTTCACCCCGGGCGGCCCGCCAGGGATCTTCGCGAGCACCAGATGGACGATGTTCTCCGACAGCTCATGATCTCCGCCGGAAATCCACATCTTGCTGCCGAAGATCCGGTAGCCGCCATCCGGGCGCCGCTCGGCGCGCGTGGTGATGTCCGACAGCGACGAGCCGGCCTGCGGCTCCGACAGGCACATCGTGCCCAGGAAGCGCCCGTCGAGCATCGGCCGGACGAACGTCTCGACCAGCTCGGCGCCGCCGTGGGTGAGCAACAGGTTCGCGTTGGCGATCGTCAGGAACGGGTAAGCGGACGTCGCCACGTTGCCCGCCTGGAGGAACGCGAGGCAGGCACTGGCGACCACCGACGGCAGCTGCGCGCCGCCGACGCCGGCATCCATCGCCGCGCCGAGCAGACCCGTCTTCGCGAACACCGCCAGCGCCGCGCCGATCTCGGGAATGAGCGCCACCCGTTCGCCGTCGAACGTCGGCTCGCACGCGTCGGCGAGCCGGTTGTGCGGGGCGAAATGTTCGGCGGCGACCTGCTCGGCGAGGTCGAGCGCCGCGTCGAAGGTCTCCCGGCCGTGCTCGGCGAAGCGCTCCCGGGCGGTGAGCGCCGCGACGTCGAGCCACTCGTAGAGCAGGAAGTCGAGGTCACGCCGCGAGAGGAGGTCGCGCCGCGCGCTCGCTCCGGCGGGGGACCGGGTGGGCGCCGCGGGATCGGCCGGCACGGGCTCAGCCCTCCGCGCGGTGCTGGCGGGCGAGATCGCGGCCGATGATCTCATTCATGATCTCGTTCGGGGCGGCGATGCCCAGCGGCCCCTGGGCGCCCGCGGCGCGCCAGGCCGACCTGTCGACTGGGCCCCGCTGCAGCCAGCCGTCCTGATGGGGGACGATCTCCCGCCCGACGAAGGTGCGCGCCGTCTCCCGCAGCGCCTCGTGCTCGGCCTCGAACAGATCCCGTCGCACGTCGCACGCTCCTCGTTGAGAGTGGTCCGGTCCCGCCCGCCATCGAACGACAGCAGGTGTCGTGTCGCACGCCTATCAGGATCCAATGGGCTGGTCCGCCGCCGCCGCCGCCGCCACGACGTCGACGGCCAGTTCGCTTCCCGTGGGCCTGCGGCTGGTCGGAGAAGGACCCACCCGAGGACACTCCCAGCCGCGCGGCGCGGCGCGGCGTGCCGTGCCGGGCCGGGCCGTCTGCGGCACTGTGGGTGACTGCCGCTGGTCGGATGTGTCGGCTCGGTGTGGGAGGGGGGCTTCGGGCCGCTTTTGAGGGGCTCCGGGTCCGATTTGTACCTATCAAAGCGGCCCGCGGCAGCGCAGGCACGCGCGCCCGACGGCGGCTGGTGGCTGGGGGTGATGTCGGGCGGGTGAGAGGTGCGCGCAGGTCCGCGTCTCGGCCGGGGTGGGAGCGGTGTGACCGTCGTGGTCTCGCGGCGGGGGCATGGCGATCACCGTTCGGCGGGTCGTGGTGTTCTCGGGTCAGGTGTCGGCCGTGGGGCCGCTGTAGGTAGATCGGCGAGCAGACGAGCAGGCGAGCAGGGAAACCCGCCCGCTCCCGTCGGTCCCGCCAGGCAGTCTCTCGTGGATCTTCGAGCCAGGTGAAGGTCGCGGCGAGTGTGAGTTCGTTGCGGTAGTAGTGGACGCGCTGGGTGTACCGGGTCGTGAGTGCGCGCCATTGCTTGAGCCGGTTGAAGAACCGTTCGACGACGTTGCGGTGCTTGTATCGCTCGGTGTCGAATGTCGGTGGGCGTCCGCCGGCGGATCCTCGCCGTTTGCGTTGGCTTTCTGGTCGTCGCGTGCGGGGATCGCGTGCGGGGATCGTGTGCGGGGATCGTGTGGCCGATGTTGCGGCGGCGCAGTTCCTCGCGGATCGCCCTCGAGCTGTATCCGTTGTCCGCGAGTACGTGGTCAGGGCGGGTCCGTGGCCGGCCCGGTCCGTCGCGTCGTACCCGGATACCGTCCATGACCTGCTCGAGCTGGGTGAAGTCGTTGATCTGCCTGGCGGTCAGCGGCAGGGACAGGGGGCGGCCTTGACCGTCGACCGCGGCATGGATCTTGCTGGTCAGCCGCCCCGAGGGCGGCCGAGGGCTTCCGCCCGCTGGGCGGTGTCCGCGGTGTGCCCGTTGATGGGCCGATGCCCGTTCGGGCCTTCGGGACCGCATGCGGGGCACCCGCGGCGTGCTGGTGGGCACGCACGATCGACGAGTCGATCGACACCTCCCACTCGACCGCCCCGACCGCGTCGCCTTTGACAACGACGTGGTCGAGGATCCGGTCGAACGTGGCGTCCAACGACCGGCGGCGGAACCAGTTGTAGACCGTCGGCCATGAATACCGCTCCGGGAGATCTGCCCAGGGCACACCCGTGCGCTCACGGAACAGGATCCGTTCAGGATCTTGCGGTGGTCCGACCAGCGGCCACCCCGCGGTGGATCCTTCGGTAACAACTGCTCGATCCGCGCCCACGCGGCATCGGTGATCTCATGCCGACCAACGATGGATCATGAAGCCTAGTTGACTTCCTTGATCCACGAGAAGCCGCCTGCTAGCGGACGACTTCGTTGATCTGGATGGTGGGGGACAGCGTCGTGTAGTTGGGGGTGTCCTCCCCGAGGGTCGCCGTGCCCGGCGAGCCGAGCGCGGCGTTCAGGTCGTCGACAGAGGCGAAGGTGAAGTGCACCGCGGCCTCGTGCGGGCCGCTGACCCCGCGGTCGACGCGGATCTCCAGCGGGCTCCACGTCTTCTCGCACAGCGGGATGTGGACGTCCCGGTAGTAGTCGTGGTCGAACGTCGCGCCTTCGGTGGCCGGGTAGAAGATGCTGAGCCGGGCCTGTGCCATGGGATGTCCTCCGTGTCGTTCGGGTGGTCGCTGGCCGTCGTTGGCCGGCGGATCAGGGCAGCCGCTGGACGATCTCGATGAGGTAGCCGTCCGGGTCGGTGTAGAAGGACACGATGGTCGGCCAGCGCTCCAGGCGCAGCGGAGCCATCACCTCGGTCCCACCGGCGGCCAGGCCCGCGGCGTGCGTGGCCTCGCAGTCGTCCGTGTGAAGGTAGAGCTTCCACACGCCGTCGCCCTGCTCGACCGGGGCGCCGTCGGTGCGCTGCGCGAGCTGGATCGACCCGCCGCGCCCGGGGGTCGCCACGATCGCCTCCCGGGCGTCGGGGATCTCCGTGCGGCTCGTGCAGGCCAGCCCGAGGCTCTCGTAGCGGGCCACGGCGGCGTCCAGGTCGGCGACGTAGACGCAGTACTGGCCGAGCCACGGCTCGGTGGGCGAGCCCTGCGGCCACGGGTGGCGCTCGACCAGTTCGACGAGGCGGCCGTCGGGGTCGCGGACGAACGCCATCGATACCGGCCAGCGGTCGAGGCGCTCGGGCTTGGTGACGATCTCGGCGCCGGCCGCCACCGCGCTGGCGAACGTCGCGTTAATGTCGTGCGTGTTCACGTACAGCTTCCATAACGCGGTGCCCAGATTCACCGGGCCCCGCTGAGCCTTCTGCTGCGCGATCTGGAACTTCCCGCCGCCGGACGGGTTCTCCATGATCGCCTCGAAGGCGTCCGGGATCTCGGTCCGGCTGGTCTCGCGCAGGCCCAGCGCGCTCCACCACGTCACCGTCCGCTCCAGGTCCGCCACGTTCAGACAGTACTGTCCCACCCAGGTTGCCACGTACCCCACCTTTCCGCCATATCTGCCTACTTGTCCCCGTATGTCGCGCCGTGCCGCCCCGCGCCGTGCCCGGCGCCGTCAGACCCGGTCGGGGTCCTTGTAGAAGATGCGGGTCTGCAGCTCGGCGTAGGCGTCGATGCCGACCTGGCCGTTGTTGCGGCCGATGCCGCTGGCCTTGCGGCCGCCGAAGGGGATGTTCGGGGCGACCTCCAGCACCGCTTTCGCGGCGGCCATGGCCTCGTCCACCTGGGCGAGGGTCGCGGCCGGGCGCTGGGCGAACACCTCGCCGGTCGACGGGTCCTCGACCGGGAACGTCTCGTCGACCGGGAACGTCTCGTCGTTGCGCACCAGCCGGCCATTGATCAGGTAGCCGAGTCCGTCGACCAGTTCCTGCGCGCTCATTCGCCCTTCCCTCTCGTTCGGGTTGTCGCGGCTGGGATTGTCGCGGTTCGGATGAGAGTAGTACTGAGAACTTCTGATGTTGAGGCCATATAGAAGGCGCTAAGGTCCTTGCCCGGCCGGGGGTCGGTCGCTCCCGGCAGGGGAAATGAAACTGTCGGGAGCGGCTGGTCGGTAACATGCGGACCGTGCGTGAATCCCTCACCCCGGCCCGCGTTCTCGACGCCGCGGCGGCGCTGCTGGAACGCGAGGGCGTGCGGCGGTTCTCGATGCGCCGCCTCGCCGCCGAGCTGGCGGTCGCGCCGACCGCGATCTACTGGCACGTCGGTAACCGTGAGGCGCTTCTCGACGCCATTGTCGAACGGGCCGGCGGCATCCTCGGGGCGGTGGACACCGCGGGGGCCTCGCCCGCGGAGCGCATCCTGTCGACCGCGGCGTCGGTGGCGGCCAACATCGACCGGCATCGCTGGCTGGTCGAGCTCGCCCACCAGCGCGGCGTCCTGCTCGACCTGCTCGGCCCGGCCCGCTGGGCCATCGCCGCGGACCTCACCGCCGCCGGGCTCACCGGTACGCGGGTCGCCGACGCGACGAACGCGGTGATGCAGCTTGTCGGCGAGCACGTCACCTTCGAGCGTTACGCCGTGGACTGGCCCGAGCAGTCCGTCGGGGCGGGGGGCGGGGGGGGGGGCGGGGCGGGGGGGGGCGCCGTGACGGTGCG